>CAINBI010000074.1 GCA_903846555.1 uncultured Pseudomonadota bacterium | reverse complement strand
TGTCATTTAACCTAAATTTTTAGCATCAACAAATGGTGGTTGAGTACAAGTTTGTGAATGGCAGCTTACTGGCAAGCAGGTTTTAGCACTCCCAGTTGTAACGAGTCATACAGTAATTAAGTATGTCTAGCTGCAACATCCACTAAGCAGCAATCTTGCGCAATGTTTTGAATACGCTTCTCGCTACCAATTAAAGCTTCAATTTGTGTCCAGCGTGTTTTGGCTTTCTGCGTTTCTGTGAGTTCGTCTTGGTCTAGCTCTTCATCTAACTCCGCTACTAATTTGCGGCCTTCATCGGATAGTTGCACCTTGGCTAGTCGGCTCTCGTAATAGATGCGCACTGTTGCGCCATCTTCTACTGCTTGGGCTATGTCGTATATATCTACATAATTACCAAACACTGCTGGTGTATTTACATCGGTGCTTTCAATGGGGGTGCCAGTAAAGCCTAAATAAGTGGCGTTAGGCAAAGCATCGCGCATATATTTGGCAAAGCCATATACAATCTTTTGGCCAACAACTTCACCAGCTTCATTTTTATCTTCTACAGTTTTGGCTTTAAAGCCATATTGGGTGCGGTGCGCTTCATCCGCAATCACTACAATATTGCGGCGTTCCGATAAGGTTTCATACACATTGCCTTCTTCAGGCTGAAACTTTTGAATGGTGGTAAATATAACGCCACCCGAAGCCACTTTTAAAAGCTCTTTAAGTTGCTGCCTATCTTCTACTTGCTTGGGTTCTTGGCGTAATAATTGGCTTGATGCCGCAAAGGTATCAAACAACTGATCGTCTAAGTCGTTACGGTCTGTAATCACCAAAATAGTTGGGTTATTCAAGGCTAATACAATTTTGCCTGTGTAAAACACCATGCTGAGCGACTTGCCACTGCCTTGGGTGTGCCACACCACGCCAGCTTTACGGTCGCCCTTGGGCTACGTGCGCACGTCACCCAATCCGTAACTAGCTGGAGTTTGCGCAACACCTGTGGCTTCAGCAGTTGCGCGCAAGGTGGAAATTACAGCCGCATTCACCGCGTAGTATTGATGATAAGCCGCCAATTTTTTAACGGTGCTAATGCTAATTTGCCCTGTAGCTGAATCTTCTTTGGATGACTTTTCAAAAACGATAAAGTGGCGGATTAAATCGAGCAATGTGGATTTATTTAACATGCCGTTAATCAACGTTTCTAATTGGCTAACGAGGTGTGATGCTTCGGCTTTACCATCGGCGCTCTTCCATGCCATAAAGCGGCTCAGGCCTGCGGAAATACTACCGGCTTTGGCTTCTAATCCATCTGAAATCACGACAAAGCCGTTATAGGTAAATAGGCTAGGTATCGTTTGTTTATAGGTTTCTAATTGTCGATAAGCCGAAGTTAGCGTGGTGTTTTCATCGGCAGCATTTTTAAGCTCAATCACTACCAGCGGCAAACCATTCACAAACAAAATAATGTCAGGGCGTTTGTTTTGATTGTTTTCAATAATGGTGAACTGATTGGCCACCACAAATTCGTTGTTATCAGGGTTAGCAAAATCAATCAGCCAAACTAAATCACCGCGTGTATTGCTATCTTTTTGATAGCTCACATTCACGCCCTCCGTCAGTAGGCGATGAAACGCTTCATTGTTAGCTAATAACTCTGGTGAGCTAATCCGCTGAACAACCTTAATAGCTTCGTCTAATGCGGCAGCGGGTAAAGTAGGGTTGATACGAGCAACAGCGTTGCGCAATCGACTAAGCAACAATACTTCGGCAAAACTCTCTCGCTCTGGGTTTGCGCTATCGGGCGCAATATCAGGCCCGTAAACGTAATCAAAACCAAGCGCTTGCAGACGCTCAATGGCGAGGGTTTCGATTTCTGATTCAGTCAACCTTGCCGCCATTAATCACTCCCTAATGCGTTAATTTCTTTTTCTAATGCAGTTAGCGTTTGCATTACTTCATCAAAGCTTAGCGGCTTATCAAAAATCATGTTTTGCATGGCCTGATAGTCTTTTGCTAACTCACTAATCCTCGCCTCTGGTGGAATCAGTTTTAAAGTGGGCGGTTTTGCCAGTTCATAATGCGCCCAAGCGCTTGGGTAGAATCTTAGTTTGAATGCCACTACCGCTGCCAACATTTCCAAATCAGCTAATGCGATATGTTTTACATCCGACAATGCCAAGCGTGCCAAATCATAGTAATGGCGTGAATATCTTGGTGGCATGGGCTTACCTACTGCACGGTGCGCTTCTTGATGCAGAATAGTTGCCTTCTCCCAAAAGGTACGCTCAGCTAATATGGTCGGCACATCGCAGCTAGGTTTGTCGAACACTTGCGGAAAGTGTTGTGCTGCATAAGGTTGAATTGCAAATACGCTTGATGGTAACCAAGAGGCCAATGGGCCGATTTCCAATAATATCTCTGGCCGTAAATAAGCATCACCAAACGCAGCAGGATACCGAATATTAATGGCGTGCGGATTTGCCGCATCTATAGTGCATGAGCACAAATCACCCACGCACTGCCGCACCTGCGGCAGCAGCACTGCATCAATGTAAGTGATAGCCTCAGCATTCGTAGCCTCGTTAAATTTCGTTTGTTGAGATTTGCTGCGCACGGCATGTGGGTCATTTTGCACCACCTCGCGCCAATCTAAAATCAAGTCAATATCTTCTGAAAAGCGCCCAATTAGGCCAAACACTTTAGATAAGCTGGTACCGCCTTTAAACTTTAAAATGCGCGCCAACTCAGCATTGGCAAATACCCGACTCAATACCCATACCACCCAGAAGTCCTTTTCAACAATGGCAGGCGTTGTGCGCATGGCATTTGCCGTTTCAGCAAACAAATCACTACGGTCTTGTTGCGATAAATTGGCGACCTTATCCATTAAGCGTACCTTCTAGCGGCAGATCTTGGCATATTTGCTTAATAGCCTCATAAATCCAGCCAGTGCTACCTTGCGTATCACGCAAAATTTTAGCAAAGCTTTCTTTGGCAATTTGCTCGCGTATCTTTGCAAACACCTCGGCGTTTAAATAATTTTTACCCAAGGCTTTAAGTGCTTGCACAATTAAAGTGCTTTCGCGATGTTTAAAACCAATGTCTTTTAAGCTGGATTTTTTAAAGGTTAGTAGTAAGCCCATTACATCGTAGCTTTTGCTTGGGCCGTCACTCAAATAAACATATTGCGCGGGTATTTGTGTAGAAAGCCCCAATAGGTTGAGCGCAGACTCACCTGAAACCTCAATGCGCCAATTAAATTTGCGCGCATATGCATAGGCGACTTGGTCAATATCGGGGGATAAGGTTTTTTGTAATAAATCGCTAAAACGTGGGTAATCATATAAGCCGCGCGCAACGCGGCGAATTTTGTTAGTTTCTGCTAAATCAGAGAGTGCATTATCAATTTGTTGGCGCGCAAAGCGGCCAGCTAAATCACTTGATGAGAATGCCCACCCCCTACCGTGACCAGCTATAAAGTAAAATATTGATTCTGATATGTTTTTCACGTAGTTAATATAATAAAAATTCTAGAAAAAATATAGTGTTTTTCTAGAATTAACTAGCTATTTCTGGTTTTAATATTATTCTGATGCATAGCTTGAATCAAATTTAAGCGCTTGTAGGCGCACAGTGGCGAGTAACTCAATAGTATTTTCGGTTAAATCGATCATTCGCTAATTTTCGCTGATGTTTGAATACTCAAAATCATTTAAAAATCGAGATATTCTACGAGACTTACTATCACCCCAAGGCATAGTTCTATTTTTTGGCCAAGTTATATAAAGCCAGCGCTTAGAACGAGTAAATGCAACATAGAGATTATTTTTCTCTTGCTTAATTTCTATACCACCATTACGAATGGCACGGTAATCTGGAAAAGTTTCATCATCCATTCCAATGATAAATACAATATCAAATTCCTGTCCTTTGACCGTGTGAATTGTGCTGAGCGTAACTCCATTATGTTGAGACATTGGATGTGTTTGTCCCAGCGCCATAGCATTTTTAAATTGATGTAAAGATTTATTGTCAGTTTTTTTAGCGTAATTTTTCCAATGAATTAATAACTCATCAATATCATTAAATATCATATTCTTTTCGTTTGCATCTTCAACGACTAAGTTTTGCTTATATTTAGTCAATTCACTCTTAAGATTACTGCCATCTTCAAGTAATGAAACCGCCAGCTCAATAATGTTTTTATAATCATCATTTGTTGTCAAATATGCCAATTTAGATAAGTCAATTTTAGAATTGTCGATGACAGCAAGAAATTTCTTTAGATGTTGAAGGTGTAAGTCATCTTTTGGATTTAATTTAACTCTAATAGCTAGATCAAAAATTTGCATTAACATTGACTCAAACTTAACGGCACCTGGTGTCATCTTGTAATAGTAAGGAATGCTTTTTTTCTTCAAGTTCTCTTCAATACTTTTGAACAAATACCTATTCCTAGCTAGGATGGCTATTTTTTCATAAGTTATTTCGCCTTCAATATCATCATGAATTTTCAGTGCAACAATTTTGGAAATTTGATTTACAACCCAATCAGCTTCGATGCTTTCATCCTTTGCGCAAAGCAACTCAAATAATCCATTTTTAACTGTGCCTTCTATATACTCTGCATTTGGAAATATCATTTTTGCAGCATTTAACACTGCTATAGATGACCGATAGTTTTCAGTTAGGCTAATAATTTTTGGCGAAAAATCGCGAACAAAATAAGAGTCCATATAGTCTGGAGAAGATCCATTAAAATGGAATATAGATTGGTTTGGGTCGCCCACCATCATGATATTGTTAAAGTCATCACCAGCTAATACACGTAGAAACTGATATTGGGCGTTATTCAAGTCTTGAGCTTCATCTACACATATAGCTACAAAACTTCTTCGATATAGAGCTGCTATAGATGGGACATCAAGAAAAAGTTTATATGCACGTAGTAAAAGGTCATCGAAATCAATTGCATTTTGGGCACGTAAAATATCAGCGAGTCTACCGTCGCAAGGCAGTGGTAGTGAAGCCGATGAGATGAGTACCTTTTTGCAATTCTATGACCCAAAGCTATATCTATGACCCAAAGAAAAAGGCTCACCTTGCGGTGAGCCTTGTGTCTTGGTGCGCCCGGAGCGATTCGAACGCCCGACCCCTTGGTTCGTAGCCAAGTACTCTATCCAGCTGAGCTACGGGCGCATGAGCAGCATTATACTTTACGCTGCACTTTTCCGAAACAGTTAATTTCCGTTGTTTCAGACTTGGCGAGCTAGGGAACAGTAAATTACCTTGCTAGCCGCTTGTTTGTTACGTTTCAGTTAAGTGATAAATTTAGTTACACACTTAGTTACTCACATTAAAAAAAGTAACGTAAATAATTTATCGTGTAACTCGCTTAACCGACCCGCTCATTGTATCAAAATAAACGCAAAAAGCCAGCCTGCAGTAACACCCAATTTCCGCGATTGATTTTCCCAAAGTGCGATCACGGTAATTTTTGCCTCATTTTATCGAGTTTACGGAATGAATTTTTGATTTAATCCATTCAGAACAGATTGCCCTGTTCTTGATGGGTGATTTTGATGGGTTTTGGCAAATGGAGTGCGAGCTTAGCCAGCGACTACAGTTATTTGAGGGTTTATGGTGGCTAACTTATGCGCCTATGACTACAGGCTTAATTTACCCTGAGGAAAGTAAGGTGGTGAATTTCGGGAGTTTAGATGACCTAGTGTAGCCAACTTTATTCTTAATTATCATAGACTTCTCTGATTTCTAACTAATAATAATCTATACCTCTACCATACCTTTTCTAATTGCACAATAGAAAATGCTTGACAATCACAAATATATAATGTAGTATGCACACTTCACTTGACAAACCAAGTGATGACTTTTAAGACTGCTAAAATAGCAGGTGGCACAGTCCACTATTTCTTCAAAAGTTTTTAAGAAGCAATTTGTTTTACCAAACTTAAAAACTATATGGAGATCTATCATGGTATTAAAAACTCAAGCAATAACTGCACTAACTGACCTTTTTGCTACTAAACAAGTAGCAGAACACATTGTATCCACAATTGATTTAGAAAAAATCAACTTCATGTCCATTGTTCCTGTTGCTGATGGAGAGACTGAAGATGGATCTATTATTTTCAGCTTTCTACAAAAATTAGATAAAACAATTCATCCAGCAGAAGTATTTGTAAGAATCTGCTTAAATGAAAAAAAATCTGTTTTTAATTTTGACCCTGTAAGACATGAAATCTTAATAGCCTCTTCATACTCTGATGGGTTAGGTAAGGATTTTATGGAAAAAGTGCTTAAAAAAGTCAAGAAGCAAGCAATTAAAGGTATTCCACACTTTCAGAAAATTTTAACCAAATGTAGAAAATTAAAAACTTTATCTGATGAAGAAATGGAAACAGAATATCAAGCTGATTTAAAAGCATTTGAAGAAAAGAATGGTTATAAATATGGAGCTTAATATTGATATATTTAGAATGTTCTTTATTTATAAATCAAGTAATAGTTTAACTGATGATGAATGTTTAGAATTTGCTATTAAAACTTATGATATGGTCCAGATAAAACCATTTTATGACTTGAAAATTAAATGGAATAACTTAAAGCAATATTGGTTTAATCTAAAAACTATAAACAATGATGGCACTATTGAAAACTTAACTATAACAATAGATGGAGGTAATTTTAATTGTAATCAAAAAGAACAATTATTAAAAATAATAGCTAAACTAAATTAGAGGATAATTTTGTAGAAAGTCTAATTACAGGCTAACCCCTTAGATTACTTTAAAGCCAATTGGCAGCCAGTTTTGGCAAAGCAGTAATATAAGGGGGGGGTATTTTCATAGTTTATTAAATACAGTTAAGTAGTTTATGGTTGGAAACTTCATTTAAAAGGAATTTTTGTTATGGGTAAAATTAAAGAATTACAGCAAGAGAAGTTGGATGCAAAAACTGAACTTGAAGAAGCTCTTAATGAGGAAAAGGTAGCTGCTATTAAAACTATCAGAGAGCAAATAAAAAGATTAGGTATTAGCCAAAATGATTTATTTGGTAAAAATCTTAAAGCTACATTAGAGGCTAAATATGAATTAAATAGCCTTGTTTGGAGTGGCAAAGGGACAGCACCAGATGAATACAAAAAGTATGTTGCAAATGGTGGAAGAATGGACGACCTTTTGCTTAAAGATTAGTGCGAATCTGCATTCTAAATTTAATGAAAATTAAACTAGATGCACTTCAACTCGTTTACCTAAGGCTGCGGCATATTTACGCAGAGTATCAATGCTAGGAGAGTGCTTGCCAGAGGCTAATGCACTCTCTAAGCGAGTTACAGCAGGTGCTTTTGTGCCCATACGTTCAGCAACTTGCGCTTGTGATAGACCAGCGGCATGTCGTGCTGCTAACATTTCATCCAAGATAGCAAATTCTTCACGGTTTAAACGGTCATACTCTGCCTGAACAGCAGGATTTTGTAAGGCTTTAGCCTTCAATTCAGCGTGTGTTAGCATTTTTAATCTCCTTCATTCTAGTTTCTGCAATACGTAATTCATGTATGGGTGTTTTTTGTGCTTTTTTAATAAAGCTATGTAGCATTACAATGCGCTTACCTATCAGGGTGCAATAAAAAACACGGGCAATGCCCTCACTGCTTTTAAGGCGCAACTCAAACAAGCCATCACCAAATGCTTTTGTATGTGGCAATCCAATGTTCGCACCGTGTAACTGCATACGGTCAGTTAAAGAAAAATAGCGACCACTCAACCCCACAGGTAAGGCTAGAATCTCAGCTTGCAAAGCCTCACTGTAGTAGATTATTTCATAACTCATGCTTAACAATATAACAAATATGTTACTAAATTACAAGTTATAAACAACATCAGCGGTTTGGTCGCTTATAAATATCTTTGTCATGCTTTATTCTATTCAATCAACGGTAGGTATGGATTGAGCAAAAAAATGTGTTGATCGGAGTCAAATTGCAGCATAATTCTGTTGACTTGCCCGTCCACTCAATCGGACTATGCCAATACTTGAAAGAGTAATAAATGACAGATGAATCTAAAAAACACACAGCATCGTCAGTAGCAATCCAAAACAAGCAGATGTGGTTAGATGAGGCTAGAAAGTTAGCCGAGAACTATATAAAAAAATGGCGATTAAATGGATATGAACCTACTGCTGAAGATGCTGCACTATATGTTGAAGGGGAGTTTTCAACTCGCGGAATTTACAATACTCGAGGTAAGGCTATTGAAAGAAATGCGATTAGAAAAGAAGCCTTAATTGGAGTTACTGGACACAAAAAAGGCTTTAAGAGTAAAAAACTCAAAGTGCCTGCTAATAAAAGAGGAAAATTGCCAGAGGAATATGGATTTCTTAATTAAAACTCCACTCCAAATAAAAGTTGCAACTTAGTTTCAAAATGCATAATAAGGGAATACCTTAAAGAACAATTGTATTTTCATTTAGGGTAATCACCTTGGAGCATTTCTAAGCTAGATTTGAACTGAAACTTTCAAACGAATCAGCTTTAGTAAAATGCACCTGACCACCTAAAGCTTCAAAGTGCTTAGCTGTTGGCGCGCGTTTAAAATTACCCAGGTGTGCGCGTTGTAGAATTACCCAGAGTGAAGGCCGTCTAAAAATGACGAGCCTGTTGATAAGTGTATCGCATTTATGCGGAAGAAGTTGCGTGTTGAAGTGCTTTTA
>CAINBI010000073.1 GCA_903846555.1 uncultured Pseudomonadota bacterium | reverse complement strand
TTATATATATATTATTTAGGTTATAAAAATGAATATAAAAATCAGCCGCGAAACATTATTTAAACCACTTACTTCTGTTGCTAGTATTGTAGAAAAAAGACATACATTACCCATTCTTTCTAATTTATTATTAGAGGCAAAGGAAAATAAAATTTTCCTTACGGCAACTGATTTAGAGATGCAAATTTCATTATCGGTAGATAGCGCGACTAGCGGAGAATTCTCAACAACAATAGCAGCAAAAAAATTACTAGATATTTGCAGATCACTGCCTGAAGATTCAGAAATTAACATGGCTACCAATGATAGCCGCATCACTTTAAAAGCTGGGAAAAGCCGCTTTAATTTACAAACATTACCAGCGGCAGATTATCCGGTAATGACTAAAACACAAGGAGAAAGCACCTTAGTCAGCCTAGGTCAGCGTCAATTAAAAGATTTGTTGAAGCAAGTTGAATTCGCCATGGCGCAACAGGATATTCGCTATTATTTAAATGGTTTATTATTTGAAGTAATCGCGAATCGTTTGAATATAGTAGGTACAGATGGTCATCGTTTAAGCTTTACTTCAACCGAATTGAAGCAAAATTACGAAAAACAAGAAATTATCTTGCCACGTAAAACGGTCATTGAACTGATTAAATTATTGGATGATAGTGAGGAAGATGTGCAGGTCGAAATGTCTAACAATCAGGTTAATTTTAGTTTCGGTAATATCAAGCTGATTTCAAAGGTAATCGATGGTAAATTCCCAGATTATAATCGCGTCATTCCAACGGGTCACCAAAACACATTTACCATTGAAAGAATGAATGTGTTGTTAGCCATGCAACGGGCTTCTATTTTATCAAACGAAAAATACCGTGGAATTCGTATGGTATTGAGTAATAATAATTTAAAGTTGATTAGCACCAACAGTGATCAAGAGGAAGCCGAAGAAGAATTAGAACTAGATTACAGTGGCGATACATTGGATATTGGCTTTAATGTAACCTATTTAATTGATGTTTTAAACAACACAAATAGTGAAACTATTGCATTTTCATTTTCAGACGCTAATAGCAGTTGTTTGATTACAGTACCAAATAACACACACTACAAATACGTAGTAATGCCAATGCGCATATAACTTAAATTTAAAATATGTTTCACGTGAAACTAAATAAAACTCAAATTAAGTTAAATGCGTAACTACATTTACATATTAAAATTTACACAAAGATAACCACATAATGACTAATGGCATGGCTGAAAATAAACCAGTATCAACCGATTACGATTCATCTAGTATTAAAATTCTCGAGGGCTTAGATGCGGTACGTAAGCGCCCTGGAATGTATATTGGTGATACCTCTGACGGATCTGGCCTGCATCACATGGTATTTGAGGTGTTGGATAATGCTATTGATGAGGCGTTGGCTGGGCATTGTAATGATATAAAAGTAACGATACATTTAGATAACTCTATTAGTGTTACAGATAATGGCCGTGGCATTCCAACCGACATTAAATATGATGATATTAAAGCAATAAAACGTTCCGCAGCTGAAATTGTAATGACAGAACTACATGCTGGTGGTAAGTTTGACCAAAACTCATACAAAGTATCAGGCGGCTTGCACGGGGTTGGCGTTTCAGTGGTTAATGCATTATCTGACTGGTTACGTTTAAAAATTTACCGCAATGGTGAAGTGCATCAAATGGAGTTTCACCGTGGCGTGCCAGTTGCTCCCTTAGCTTTAACAGGTACTACAGAAAAACGTGGTACAGAAGTGCACTTTTTAGCCTCCGTAGAAACATTTATTTTGGTTGAATATCACTTTGAAATTTTAGCAAAACGTATCCGCGAGTTATCCTTTTTGAATAACGGCGTAAAAATTGAGCTGATAGACCAACGCAATAATAAAAGTGAAAACTTTGCTTATTCAGGTGGCATTAAAGGCTTTGTTGAATATATGAACCGTACTAAAACGGTTCTACACCCAAAAACGTTTTACGCGATTGGTGAAAAAGACGGCATGACCATTGAGGTTGCAATGCAATGGAACGATTCATACACAGAAACCGTACAATGCTTCACGAATAACATTCCCCAGCGCGATGGTGGCACACACTTAACTGGCTTACGCACTGCGATGACACGTACCTTAAACCAATATATCGAACAAACCGAGATGGCTAAAAAAGCTAAAGTAGAAACAATGGGTGACGATATGCGCGAAGGTATTTGCTGCGTATTATCAGTTAAAGTACCAGACCCAAAATTTTCATCACAAACCAAAGATAAGTTAGTTTCAAGTGAAGTTCAACCAGTGGTTTCAGAAGTCGTTTCTGCAAAATTAGCAGAGTTTTTACAAGAAAACCCAATCGATGCCAAAATAATCGTAGGTAAAATTGTAGATGCAGCGCGCGCGCGCGAGGCAGCACGTAAAGCGCGAGAAATAACCCGCCGCAAAGGCGTGATGGATACAATGGGTTTACCAGGTAAATTGGCAGACTGCCAAGAGCGTGACCCGGCGAAATGTGAAATTTATTTAGTTGAAGGTGACTCAGCGGGTGGTTCAGCCAAACAAGGTCGTGATCGTAAATTCCAAGCGATTTTACCGCTGAAAGGTAAAATATTAAACGTAGAAAAAGCGCGCTTTGATAAACTAATTGGTTCACAAGAAATCGCCACGCTCATTACCGCACTTGGTACCAGTATAGGTAAAGCCGATTTTAATGCAGAAAAATTACGCTACCACCGCATTATTATCATGACTGATGCGGACGTCGATGGTGCCCACATTCGGACATTATTACTCACATTCTTCTACCGCCAAATGACAGAGTTAGTAGAGCGCGGTCATATTTACATCGCGCAACCGCCACTTTACAAAGTAAAACAAGGTAAAGACGAACGTTATTTAAAAGATCAACAAGAGTTAGACCAATACCTATTGCTATCGGCGCTTAAAGGCGCGGAACTCACCACCAAAACTGCTGGCGAAATGATTACAGGCACGCCACTGACTGAAATTGCCAAACAAATGGTGCTAACAGAAGCGGTTATTCGCCGCATTGCCTCGCATTATGACGAAAGCGTATTGCGCGCCATGCAAGATCTAGGCGACATCAGCCTAGCCACCAAAGAAAGTACTGAAGTGGCCGCAGAAAAACTACGCCCGATCTTAGGTGCAATCGGCAGTGAAGTGATCGTAGGCTTTGATCAGGAAACAAGCGCTTACCGCCTAGAAATCAATAAATTCGTACATGGCAACTTACAATGCTGTGTAATAAATGCCGAATTCTTAGGATCAGGTGATTACCGACAAATCAGCAAAATGTCAGCTATGCTACAGGGCTTGCTAGGCGAGGGTGCTGTTATCAAACGTGGTGAAAAAGAGAGTGCTATTGCCACCTTCAAGCAAGCGCTGGATTGGTTGTTAGAGGAAGCAAAACACAATCTTAATATTCAGCGCTATAAAGGTTTGGGCGAGATGAACCCATCGCAATTATGGGAAACAACAATGGACCCAACGGTCCGCCGCCTACTTAAAGTACAGATTGATGATGCCATTGCGGCAGATGAAATCTTTACTACGTTAATGGGAGACAACGTAGAACCTAGGCGCGCATTTATTGAAAGTAATGCGCTGGGTGCGAATAACTTAGATATTTAAGTTGTAGGTTCGCGCAAAAGTGGAGATAATTCGCATAAAGTGAGATATTGCGCGAATTATAAAAAAGCCCGTAAGGGCTTTTTTATTGTTCAAAGTATTTTATTATTTAAAGTTAGAATAAGTTTTTAATTAGAATTGATGATATAAACCAAAGATAAGAAGTATTAAAAATAATAATGGAGTAGCTGCTTGGATAAAAAGAAGCTTTCAGAACGCGACATCTGTTCCAAGTACATCACGCCAGCCGTTATTTCAGCAGGATGGGATTTACACAGCCAGATTCGTGAAGAAGTCAGCTTCACCAAAGGTCGCATCATTGTGCGCGGCAAGTTGCATACACGCGGTGAACAAAAGCGTGCTGATTATATTCTGTACTACAAATCCAATATTCCACTCGCAGTCATTGAAGCAAAAGATAATAGCTTCAGCATCGGCGCAGGCATGCAGCAAGCACTGAACTATGCCGAAACCTTAGCCGTACCTTTCGTGTTCAGCTCTAACGGCGATGGCTTTCTGTTACATGACCGTACCGGACTAGCCACAATAACCGAGCAAACATTAACTTTAGAAGAATTCCCATCGCCTGCCGAACTCTGGCAACGTTATTGCCAATGGAAGGGCATTGAAACCGCTGAAGCCCGTCACATCGTAGAAATGCCATACTACGATGATGGTACAGGCCGTTCACCTCGTTACTACCAAGCCAATGCCATCAATAAAACTGTTGAAGCTGTAGCAAAAGGCCAGCAACGTATATTGCTCGTTATGGCGACTGGCACAGGCAAGACGTACACGGCCTTTCAAATCATCTGGCGCCTATGGAAGTCAGGTACTAAAAAACACATCCTGTTTTTAGCTGATCGTAATATCCTAGTCGACCAAACCAAGAACAACGATTTCAAGCCGTTTGGTGCGGCGATGACGAAGATCACCAAGCGACATGTCGACAAGAGCTACGAGATTTACCTGTCGCTATATCAGGCTGTGACTGGCAGCGAAGAAGAGCAGAATATCTACAAGGAATTCTCACCAGACTTTTTTGATTTAATCGTGATTGACGAATGCCACCGTGGCAGCGCTGCTGAAGATTCTGCCTAGCGTGAAATACTGGCATATTTCTCATCAGCCACGCATGTCGGTTTAACCGCCACACCCAAAGAAACCAAAGATGTTTCCAGAATCTATTACTTCGGTGAGCCTGTGTATAGCTATTCACTGAAGCAAGGCATTGAAGATGGCTTTCTTGCGCCTTACAAAGTGGTGCGTATTGATATCGACAAAGACATTCAAGGCTGGCGGCCTAGCAAAGGTCAGGTCGATAAAACAGGCCAGCTCATTGAAGACCGTGTCTATAACCAGATTGATATGGATAGAACGCTGATTTTAGAGAAACGTACCGAACTGGTTGCTAAAAAAATCACCGAGTTTCTAGTAGCCACAGACCCCTATGCCAAAACCATCGTCTTTTGCGATGACATCGACCATGCCGAGCGCATGCGCCAGGCATTGGTAAATCTAAATCCAGAACGCGTCAAAGAAAGCCGTAAATATGTAATGCGTATTACTGGTGATGAAATTGAGGGCAAAGCCGAGTTAGATAACTTCATCAACCCAGAAGAGCGCTACCCTGTCATTGCCACGACTTCCAAGCTGATGACGACTGGCGTTGATACACAGACTTGTAAATTGGTCGTATTAGATCACACATCAAATCCATGACCGGCAAACGGCGTGAGCTTGGTAAGCTTCGGAGGTCTGCGGTACTTTGGCTCTGAGCCATCTGCGGCTTTTAGCCACTTCTTGATGGTATTGCGTGTGAGTGTGGTGCGTCTTGCAATCTCACTAATAGATAAATGTTCTCGAAAGAACATACGACGAATCTTGGCATACATGACCATGTTAATCACCTCATATACTCCTGCTCATAAAATAAGCAGGATACTGGTTTTATCTGGTCAAAATTCAACGCGCATAACTGCGCTTATCTGGTCAATTTTAAACGCGCGTCAACACCACATGGCAATTAATGTGTCAGGACGCTGCAGAGGGGCAACCACCCATTGCAAAATGGATTGAAGTAGCGTCGTTCGGCGGAAAGGATATTGATTATCTGATTTCAGCGTCCCCAGTCTCAGCAGGACGCACACTCAAAGAGTTCTTTTGGGATAAAGCATTAGGTGTGGTGCTAACCTCGGCCACCTTAACTGCTTTAAATAGCTTTGACTTATTTTTAGAGCAGAGTGGCTTGTCACTGGTAAAAGAGCATGTGAAGTCAATTTCACTGCCTACGCCCTTTGATTATCAGACTCAAGGCACATTGGTCATGCCAAAAATGAAGTTTAGCCCTAAAGACGTGGTCGGGCACACGGCAGAAGTGATTGAACTTATGCCAGATATTTACCCTGCGCGTGGCGGCATGCTGGTCTTGTTTACCTCACGCAAGCAAATGACTGAGGTGCGAGATGGTTTGCCGCCGCATCTAAAAGCGATTACTATGATGCAAGGCGACACTTCTTTGTCCGCTATGCTTAATGCGCATAAGAAACGAGTGAATGACGGTGAGATAAATGTGTTATTTGGTTTAGATAGCCTTTCAGAAGGCGTAGATCTGCCAGGCGACCTATGTTTGCGTGTTGTGGTGGTTAAATTGCCGTTTGATGTACCAACCGAACCGATTGGCAAGTCTTATTCAGAATGGCTGGAATCTATTGGACGGAATTCTTTCTTTGAAATTTCCTTGCCTTCAGCCAGTCGTAAATTGGAATATATGAATGGCTGCATAGGGTCGAAATTTCCGATTATCAACGTCTGCTAAACTGCAACTCAATTTTATTGAGTCCCGTATTCAACAAGCTAACCAACAACATTGTTGTACAACTACTTATCCAGTGCTCAGTTTTCTCAGAAAGTGCGCACTATGCTTGAGGCGTTTGAATCAATGCGAAATGATCTAGAAGCTGAAAAGCGAGCGATGCAAAAGATTTGGTCTAAGCGTCAAACACAGATTGAACGCGTGACAACTAGCATGACAAGCGTAGTAGGCGAACTGCAAGGCATTGCACATGAGGCAATTCCTCAATTAGAGAGTTTGGAAATGCTTGAAGCTATAACTGATGAAGATTAAATTTCGGATACTGATAATGCTCATAAGTTTTTGACGCTCTAGGTTGCGCAGGGTTGGATTTTTATCTTTCATCATGTTTAGTCGATGCTATCGACATATCTTAAATATGTGTCGATAAAATACAAAAATATCGACATAAAAGGTTGACGTGTCGATGTCATCGACATACACTTGAAATGTGTCGATAAAACCGTGAAATGTGAACATGAGACCTCAACTCTGGCAACCTGAACAGCCTTATCTTTCTTTACCACCTTTGCCGCCTAAGGTAGATGTTGAAACTAGAACGATCTTAAAGCAGTGTATTACCGCCCGTGCCGCTTTGGCTGAGTTAAAGCAGGCGGCAGAGTTAATCCCCAATCAGGCTGTGTTGATTAATACCTTGCCATTGCTAGAAGCGGGTGCCAGTTCTGAAATCGAAAATATTGTCACCACGACGGATAAGTTATTCCAACATGCGCGTAATGAAGAGCAAGCTGACC
Source organism: uncultured Pseudomonadota bacterium (assembly GCA_903846555.1). Classification (GTDB taxonomy): domain Bacteria; phylum Pseudomonadota; class Gammaproteobacteria; order Burkholderiales; family Methylophilaceae; genus Methylotenera. The sequence continues at coordinate 6,336 of CAINBI010000073.1, read as the reverse complement.
CTGCGACCAAAGAGGCTTTACGTTATAGTCGCGCTTTATTTGAAGGGTATCAGGCCCTCAACGAACACCCGCTAAATACCCGTACTGCTGAAGAAATCTGCACTCAGATTAAAGGTGTGCAAATGAATGTGCGTCGCACTTCAGGCACGGCATTAACCAACGATGCTACTGGGGAAATCATCTACACACCACCAGTGGGTGAGGATGTATTAAGAAATATGCTTGCTGATTGGGAGCGATTTTTACACAATGAGGTAGAAATAGACCCGTTAATCCGCATGGCGATTGGGCATTATCAGTTTGAGGCAATACATCCATTTACTGATGGTAATGGTAGAACAGGGCGCGTGGTTAATAGCCTGTTTTTAATCCAAGAAGGGTTACTTACTCTGCCTATTTTGTATTTAAGTCGCTATATTATTCAACACAAGTCGGATTATTATCGGTTGTTGTTGCAAGTAACGCGTGAGCAGGATTGGGAAGCTTGGATTATCTACCTATTGAAGGGGGTAGAAGAAACGGCCACTTGGACCACCGCCAAAATTGCCGCCATCCGAGCATTGTCAGATCACACCTCAGAATACGTGCGTAATAAATTGCCTAAAGTGTATAGCCATGAGCTAGCCAGCCTGATTTTTGAATTGCCTTATTGCCGCATTAGCAGCCTGACGGAAGCGGGTATTGCCAAGCGCCAAACAGCATCACAATATTTAAAGCAGTTGGTAGATATTGGCGTGCTAATTGAAGCGCCTGTCACTAAAGAAAAGATATTTGTGCATCCTAAATTAATGCAGCTACTAACGCGTGATAGCAATGACTTTAAGCGTTATATTTAAACGCTAGTTTTAAGTGTCAGTAGCTACAGACGCAGGCTGAAAAGATCGATGAGTCAAATTGAAGCACATTTTCTGAGCTGCTATTTGTATTACCAATGAACTCTACACTCGTATAGCTCAACTGGAAGCCGAGTGCCGTCAGTTACGCGAAGACAATCTGACGCTTCGAAGCCAGTTGGGCCTTATATCAAAGAGCGATCTTGAACTATCGCTGCCAGCTATTTATCCTGTACTAAAAGAACTTCCCGCTCCAGTTCTTCCAACAGAGCTTTCCACTGACGCTAAAATCCAACTGTTCCGCTCACTGTTCAAAGGCAGAGAGGATGTTTATTCGGTTCGCTGGGATTCTAAGAACGGACGATCTGGTTATGCGCCTGCCTGTGACAACGAATGGCTATCAGGTGTATGCGACAAACCACGAATAAAATGTAGTGATTGTAATAACAGGAAGCTACTCAGCATCGATTACCAAGCAATCTATCTTCATCTGACTGGCAAAAAGACTATCGGCGCGTATGCCTTATTGACTGATGAGACTTGCTGGTTTCTAGTGGCTGATTTTGATGGTGACCACTGGCAAGAAGATGCAACTACTTTTGCGCGCACTGCAAAACTTAATGGCATTCACGCCAGTGTTGAAATCTCAAGATCAGGGGATGGTGCCCATGTATGGATTTTCTTTACGCAGCCAATACCCGCAACAATCGCTAGAAGATTGGGCAGTGCTTTGATTACGCTGACTTGTGACAATGAACGCCTGCTACACCTTAAATCCTATGATCGATTGTTTCCTAACCAAGACACCATGCCCAAGGGCGGCTTTGGTAATCTGATCGCACTACCACTGCAAAAGACCCCAAGAGAAAGCGGCTGCAGTGTCTTTGTCGATGATTTGTTACAGCCATATCAAGATCAGTGGGTTTATCTGGCTAAGGTTGAACGAGTAGATTTAAAGTCTGCAGAGCGTGTGATCCAATCTGTGAACATGGATGGTGGTGTACTGGGCGTCAAATTTGTCAGTATTGATGAAGGCGTCGAAGATCCTTGGACTAAGCCACCCTCTAGGCGATTGGATGACAAGCCAATTGATGGGCCATTTCCTGAGTCGGTAGAAGTCGTGACGGCAAATATGGTGTTTATACCAAAAGATGGTTTGCCAACGGCACTGATGAATCGATTGGTGCGTTTATCCGCCTTTCAGAATCCAGAATTTTACAAAACACAAAAAATGAGGCTATCAACCTTTGATATTCCAAGAGTGATTGGCTGTGCAGAAGACTTTGAGAAATATATTGCTTTGCCGCGAGGCTGCCAAGATGAAGCCATTGGGCTAATGAAATCACTCGGCATTCGTGTGAACATTCGAGAAGAGCGGTTTAACGGCACAGCGATTGATGTAAGTTTTCTGGGTGAGTTGCGGTTAGAGCAGATGCCAGCAGTAAAAGAAATGCTCAGACACGATACAGGTGTTTTGTGCGCACCCACTGCTTTTGGCAAGACGGTCTCAGCTGCAGCTATCATTGCAGCACGTAAAGTCAGCACACTAATTTTGGTACATAGAACGCAGTTAATGGATCAATGGGCAAGCAGGTTATCAAGCTTCCTAGATATTGATGAAAAACAGATTGGCAAGCTCGGTGGCGGCAAACGTAAGCATGGCGGTTTTATTGATATTGCGCTGATGCAAAGCCTTAACCGTAAAGGTGAGATCGACGACCGCATTGCTGATTATGGCCAAATCATTGTCGATGAATGTCACCACCTTTCGGCTTTCAGTTTCGAGCAGATACTGAAATCTGCTAAAGCAAAATACGTGTTGGGCCTGACCGCCACACCGATACGTCGTGATGGCCATCATCCGATTATTTTCATGCAGTGCGGCCCAATTCGCTATCGTGCCAATGAAAAGCATCAACATCGACCTTTCGATCATGAAGTCTTTCCACAAAAGACAGGTTTCAAGCTACCAGCAGAAACCGAAGCTATACATGAAATCTATGCATTCCTTGCTCAATCTCAAGAGCGTAACCAAAAAATTGTGCAGGATGTCAAAGCCGCATTAGCCTCTGGACGATCACCACTTGTACTGACGGAAAGAAAAGATCACTTATTTCTGCTTGCCGAACAACTGAAGGGATGCACGGAGCACATCATAACGCTCTATGGTGGCATGGGTGTTAAACAGCGCAGGCTTGAAATGGAAAAACTCACTAGTTTGCCAGCAGGAACATCAAGACTGATTATTGCTACAGGCAAACTGATTGGTGAAGGGTTTGACGACCCGCAACTGGATACTTTGTTTTTGACCATGCCAATTTCATGGCGAGGAACTTTGCAGCAATATGCGGGGCGACTGCATCGTTTGCATGACGGAAAAAAGGTGGTGCAGATTTATGATTACATTGATGAAAATATACCTGTTCTTATGCGCATGTTTGATAAGCATATCAAAGGGTATAAGGTAATGGGATATTCTTTTGAGCAGTTGAAATAATTAAAAACAGATACTTTTCAACCTTATCTTTCTTAATCATAATCCTGACAGGCGTAATATTATAAATCATGTCTGATAAAAAACTAATTGATGAATCTCATGTCATATCGTCAAAGTGGGGCAATGGAATGTTGCGTCGAGAAGTTTGGGTGGATGAGAGGGGCAAAATAACTAGATATAACCTTGCCTATATTAATGCCCAGTTATTTAGTGGTGATAATGGCCGAGTCATTGGATTTGATAACGCACATGGCTATCATCACCGCCATTATTATGGCAAGGTTGAGGCAGTTGGTTTTACGAGTTATGAAGATACAGAAATGTTATTTGAAAAAGAATGGTTGGCTCTAAGGAGTACATAATGCACATTAAAATTGAAAGCACAGAAGATTTTTTTGCCAGAGGTAAAGCTACTGCGACCTTAGCAGACAAAGGCTTGTTAGAAAAAGAAAGCGGAATTGTAAGTTTCGAAAATGCAGAAGATTTGGCAAGGGTAGTATCGGCAGCTAAAATTGATCTTTTCAGATGTATTCGATCTCACTAGGGTTCTATCACAGATATTTCCAAGCGTCTAAATAGAGATCGTTCTGCTGTTAAGCGCGACATAGATGTGTTGCAATCTATTGGTTTGGTAGATATCCGTACTATGAAAAATGCAGGCCACGGCACGAAAAAAGAGGTCATTGCCAGCGACAGCCAAGTTTTTATGGCTTGGTAATGCATGTATATATTTAAGTAGGATTATCTAGAAAATTGAGACAAATTTATATAATTGTCTCTTTACTATGCAGTTAACCTGTTGATTTATAGCTGTCTAAATATCGATATAAAAGAGAACCTACATAAGGGTAGGTTCTCAAAATACATTGAAAAATTCTCACTATATTGAAAAAATAAAATGAGAAATTAATCAATAAAAGAAGCCCAAACATGGTATAGGATTTCTCTAAACTTGCAGGTACTCAAGTTAAAGGTAGCCTAAAAGCAGCTAATAATAAGGTTCTCTAATAATGAAAAAAATAATTCTAATAATAAGCTGTTGCCTAATATCATTTTTAACTGGTTGTGCAACCAATCCCATGACAGGAAGATCCCAGTTAATCCTAGTTTCTGAGGAAGCCGCAATTAATAAAAGCTCTTCACTGTATGAGTCAATGATTGATGCATACGGTAAAGATAGTAAAATCAGTAATGACCCAGCACTCAATGAGCGTGTTCAGAAAATTACCAATCGACTTGTCGAGCAGGCTGTTTTATACAAACCGAACTCTCAAAAGTGGCAATGGCAAGTAAATGTAATTGAGTCTGAGGAGGTTAATGCCTTCTGTATGGCTGGCGGTAAGATGGCAGTTTATACTGGTCTGCTGAACAAAGTTCAGCCAACAGATGACGAGTTAGCTCAGGTCATGGGGCATGAGATATCTCATGCTTTAGCTAATCACACAGCAGAAAAAATGTCTGTTCAAATTTTAACTCAAATTGCTGTAGGTGCAGTAACGATTGCTGCCGCTGCCTCCAATAAAAGTACTAATCAGTCGCAGAGAAATTACGATACTCAAATAGTGCAAAGCGCAGCAGTGCTTGCAGGGGCAGCATTTGTTACGCTACCTAATAGTAGAGGTGCAGAAACTGAAGCAGACAAACTTGGTATTGAGTTGGCTGCTCAAGCTGGATACAACCCAGAAGCTGCAGTTTCGCTATGGCACAAAATGATGGAAGCAACAGGTAATAAAAGTAAGGGTGATTTTATGAGCACTCACCCATCTCCACCCAATAGAATTGAAGCGCTAACTGCACTACAGGAGCCAATGAAGAAAATATATGATGCGAAAGCTCCTTTATATGCAAACTACAAACCAACATTTCAATATGTAAGGACTGCAAGCGATGCATCTGGCTTTGGTTCGAACGTAAAGGTGTTATCTGAGGGAGGATCATCTCTTGCAGCTACTCCAGTTATAGATGAATCAAAGACTATGGCTTTCTATTCAGCTGATTACGAAGCATTTAAAGATGGCTCTTTTGAACTCAAATGTAAAACTTGCAGTTTAAAATTCTATATGAACCAAGTAGAGCTACGGAGATTGCATGACACTCGCGATTGGCGGGCGTTGGTACAAAATGTAATAAAAGTCGGATATCAATTTGATCTTTCTTATTACTATCTTGGGAGAGCAGCAAAAGGATTGGGGCTGATAGATGCATCTAAAGTCTACTTCAAGAAAGCAAAAGAATTATCTGAGAGCGACGCAACTACCTGCCAAAAAGCAAAAATGATTAAGTGTAATGGTGTAGATGTCGCAGCTGCATCTGAAGAAGCACTAAAATAGAAAACATGAAACGTCAAACAGTTTCCAAATTCTATAAGTGCATGGTAATCCCCCCAGAAAAAGATTGCATTTATAAGTAGAATTTTCTTATTATGAATTAAGGAATTTTTACATGAAGATATCAAGGTTTACCGACAGCCAGATTATGCAGATTTTGAAGCAAGCAGAATCTGGGATTTCAGCACCAGAGCTATGTAGAGAACATGGCATGAGCTCTGCCACGCTCTATAAATGGCGTGCTAAATATGGCGGCATGGACGCCTCCATGGTGTCGCGATTAAAAGAGTTAGAAGACGAAAACCGTCGCTTAAAAAAATGTATGCCGAGGTGCAATTACAAGCCGACGTACTCAAGGAGGCGATGGCAAAAAAGTGGTGAAGCCGTCTTCGCGTCGTGAGATGGCGGTGACGGTAGTGCAGACATCGCAATTAAGCATTCGTGTCACCTGCGCGGCGTTTAGCATCTCTGAGACATGTTATCGCTATCAGGCTAAGCATTCGTCAGAGAATGACGACATCGCTGACTGGCTTATTCGGATTGGAGTGAAGAGTGGCTGGTCATTGGTGGCATCCACCGCAAGATTCTAGCGGCTCATACCAAACTTTGCGCAAGTCGTGCCTTCATGATTTGCGCCTATCCCACCCAAAGTCATGAGATGCTGTTTGATGCGCATACG
>CAINBI010000072.1 GCA_903846555.1 uncultured Pseudomonadota bacterium | reverse complement strand
CGCGAAGCAACATTGCAAATCGCGGCGAGGGCGCCGCTCCTACAAAACCGCTACGCAAATTGAATTTAGGGAGCGGCTTTTCGTTGTTGTAAAAATACAACGCGCATGTTGTCAATTGCCTACTAATTAGTTCTATGTCATCAAATTGTCATATACAAATAACAAAATGCACGTTGTTGAAAAACATAACTGCAAAATTATTTAACTTAACTAAGGAAATTTTTGATGAATTTTAAACTAAGTAACTTGGTGGCTGCAACACTAGCTGGCTCAATGTTAATGGGCTTTGGCGTTAATGCAATGGCCGATTCAACAACAGATATCGTTAACGCGCTAGTAGCTAAAGGCGTGTTGACAGAAGAAGAAGGCGCTTTATTAACTAAAGGCCGTACAGACGAAGCTGCTGGTCAAGCTAAAGCTTTGAAAAAAGCAGGTAAAGTTTCAGTTTCTGATGCAATTGATAACGCTACTGTTTATGGTGATATTCGCGCACGTTACGAAATGCGTGACGGTGATGTATTAAGTGCTACACCTTCTGGCCTTAACACTGAATCAGACCGAGCGCGCTATAAAATCACTTTAGGCGTTGAAACTAAGTCAGGTAATCTGTACTCAGATATCGCTTTCTCTATGGGTGATAACGGCCGTTCAGATAACACATCATTCGGTGATGTTACTACTGGAAATGCTTATGACAAATCAAAAGGTGCTATTTTTGTTAAGCGCGCTATGATTGGTTGGAAAGCAACAGATTGGCTAGCAATTGAAGTTGGTAAAATGAAGAACCCACTTTACATGGTTAGCGCAATGGCTTTTGACCATGACATCGTGTTTGATGGTGCGCAAGAGAAATTCAACTATAAGCTTGGTGAAACTAACCTTTTTGCTAACTTAGGTCAGTGGGTTTATACAGGTAAAGAAGTTGCAAGTACTAATGGTGGTGCATCAACAACATCACGCCAAAATATGGTTCTAGCTTTCCAAGGTGGAGTACAGCAAGCATTCGCTGACAACCTTTCTGCAAAAGCTGCGATTGGTTACTATGACTATACAGCAAATTCTTCAGGCGTTACTGCGAATTATATTCCAACGAAAGGTAATCTTAATACTACTGCTAGCTTTGCTGTAAACGACCTTGCAATCTTAGATATTCCAGTTGAAGTTAACTATATGGTGACACCTAATATTGGTGTAAAACCATATGCTCAATATGCTTACAATACTAAAGGTAGCGATCGTAAAGCTGCTGCTGGTGCAACGGTTGCAGCTTTAGCCAATGACGACACAGCTTGGTTAGTTGGTATTTCAGTTGGTTCTGCTAAAGATCTTAAGTCATTCGAAGGTAAAAAAATGGCTAAAAATGACTGGAATGCAAACCTTTGGTATCAAAGTGTAGGTACTTATGCACTAGATCAAAACTCTGTTGATTCTGACATTTTTGATGGTCGCTTGAATATGGAAGGTACAGTACTTAAAGCGCAATACATGGCTCAAGATAATGTTGCTTTAAACTTTACTGGTGGTTGGGGTAAACGCAAAAACAGTGAGTATGGTACAAATGCTCCAAAAGTTGACATAGCTGGTAATATTGACAATTATTCACTTTACCAATTTGACGTAACTTACAAGTTCTAAGAATCACTTCTTAATCTTGTAAAACTAAAAACCCGCTTCGGCGGGTTTTTTCATTGGTGGAGCAACCTAATACAGGTTTTATATATCGATTTTTTCGTTCATCTCATAGAGGCTTCATCAGGTATAATTCGGCTACAAAAACACTTTACATTCAATCATCATTGAAAGTGCATCATGCCAAATAACGTATTCAATTTAAGCCAATTTAAAGCCAATTTAAGTAAAGACTTTCTAGCGTCTATTGTCGTGTTTTTGGTCGCGATCCCTTTGTGCTTAGGCATTGCTATTGCTTCGGGTTTGCCGCCTACGGCGGGCGTGATTACCGGTATTGTTGGCGGCATTGTCATTGGCTCCGTGGCGGGTTCACCTTTAACGGTAAGTGGCCCCGCAGCCGGTTTGGTGGTGTTGGTAGTCGAGATTATCGCTAAGCATGGCATTATGATGTTTGGTGAGATTTTAATGTTAGCTGGTATTGTGCAAATGCTTGCGGGTCAATTTAAGTTGGGTGTTTGGTTTAGGGCTATTTCCCCTGCGGTGATTCATGGCATGTTGGCTGGTATCGGTATTTTAATCATCGGTTCGCAATTTCATATCATGTTAGACCGTAAGCCATCCGCTAACGGCATTCAAAATATTATGAATTTCCCTACAGCGGTGATGGAGAGTATTTCTGGCCAAAATGGCAACATCCACGCAGGGCTTATTGGCTTGCTAACGATTGCTGCTATTGTATTGTGGACCAAATTTGCACCTAAAAAACTTAAACTTGTTCCAGGTGCGCTGGTAGGTGTTCTGTTGGCAATTTTAGTGGCTAATGTGTTGCACTTACAGCTTAAATACATTACTGATTTATTTGCTAATCCAGCCGATATCGCAAACTTGGCGAATGCAATTCAGTTGCCTAGCTTGGCAGATTTTTATGCAACGTTTAATGTGCATGTGATGGTTGCGGTGTTTTCATTGGCCTTTGTAGCCAGTGCAGAATCGCTGCTTTCTGCTTCAGCCGTGGATCAGATGCATAGTGGCGTACGGACCAAATACGATAAAGAGTTGTTCTCGCAAGGCTTAGGCAATACGCTTTGCGGCTTTTTAGGTGTGCTGCCGATGACTGGTGTGATTGTGCGCTCAAGTGCCAATGTGGCGGCGGGTGCAGTGTCACGCGTTTCAACGATTATGCATGGCTTTTGGTTGTTGCTTTTTATCAGCGTGTTCACTTTTACCTTGCAATATATTCCCGTGGCGGCTTTGGCGGCGGTGCTTGTGTATACTGGTTTCAAGCTTGCTTACCCAAAAGTGTTAAAAGAGTTATTAAGCTTTGGCCGCGCAGAAGTGGCTATTTATGTCATTACCATTATTGTCATTGTGAGCTTTAATTTGCTGACTGGGATTATGGTTGGTTTGATGCTGTCGCTTATTAAGTTGCTGTATGTGTTCTCACATTTAGTCGTAAAACTTGTCGATAATGCAGAAAATAATGCCGTTGAGGTACATTTGTTTGGTTCTGCAACGATTATTGGTTTACCAAAACTCGCTGCGGTACTAGAAGGTTTAGCCCTTAAAAAAGACGTGAAGATTGAGTTTGAAGATTTAGCGTATATCGACCATGCCTGTATCGATTTATTGAGCGGCTGGCAAAAGCAATACATTGCGGCTGGTGGCACAGTAGAAGTGCATTGGGATAACTTGCATAGTAAGTATCACAAACGATAACTTGGTTTTAATAGCTTGTGGGTAACCTTACTTAATTTAAAGAGAATTCATTGTATAAACATCCATTACTAGACCGCGATAAAATCACGCCAAAAGAGGCGCTTGAGGTATTAGTTGAAGGCAATGAGCGCTTTACCAAAAGCCTTTCATTGCATCGAGATTTATTAAGTATTGTCAATATTACTAAAGATAAGCAACATCCTTTTGCGGCTATTTTGGGTTGCAGTGATTCACGTACAGCGTCGGAAATCATCTTCGACCAAGGTTTAGGTGATATTTTCAGCGTGCGTCTTGCGGGCAATATTGCATCACCTTTTGCGATTGGCAGCTTAGAGTTTTCTATCAAATATTTGGGTAGCAAGTTGATTGTAGTGCTTGGCCACAGCGGTTGTGGTGCAGTGAAGGCGGCCTGTGACAATTATACGGGTGGTCACATTGGCGAGATTTTAAAGCATATTCAACCAGCGGTTCAGCATGAGCAAGGGCTTAATCAGCATTGCGATTCAAATGATTTGGAGTATGTTGGTCGGGTGTGTCAATCCAACGTAGAGTTTCAAATTCAAGCGATTTTGGATGGCAGCGAGATTATAAGCAGCATGTTAGAAGCCAAGCAGATTGGTATTGCTGCCGCTGTTTATGATGTCAGTTCTGGCAGAGTGACTTTCGATTATTCAAAATCGTTATTTTAGTTATACCTCTCTTTTATACATCTGAGTGTGATTAACGATGGCCTTCTTTAGCCATGTTGATGCTGTATTTAGGAATTTCTACCACTAAATCTTCAGTACCAACTTTTGCCTGACAAGATAAACGTGAATTCGGCTCTAAACCCCAAGCTTTATCCAGTAAGTCATCTTCTTGTTCATTGGAGGCGTTCAATGATTTAAAACCTTCACGAATAATCACATGGCAGGTTGTGCAAGCGCAAGCTTGGTCGCAGGCATGGTCAATATCAATATGATTGTTTAACAGCACATCACAGATTGATTCACCTGTTTTGGCTTCAATGGCAGCGCCTTCTGGGCAGAGTTCTACATGTGGCAATATGATGATTTGTGGCATAAATATTATTCCTAAAGGCTAATTTTTTAATTTCCGTCATTCCCGCGAAGGCGGGAATCCAGTTCAGATTAATTTTAATGAATGTAAGTTAGAATTATTAAAATTGACGTTTGCCTAGATTCCCGCTTTCGCGGGAATGACGCAGTTTTCTATTTAAGAAGCATGCATTGCGGCGAGATTTTATTGTAAAGCTATATCAGCGGCACTTGGCTCCTACAGCTTGATGTCTTCTAAATTTTTACCCGCTAACGCACGGCTTACGCTTGCATTCATACGGGCTGCGGCAAACGCTTCAGTCGCATGGTTTAGAGCTTCAATCCCTTTGTGAATGGCATCATCGTCTTGGCTTTCTTTAATCAAATCCAAGCGTTGCATTTCGGCTTCTATCGCTTGTTTTTCTGCTACGCTGATGAGCGCGCTATCTGTGGCTAAGGCCACGGTAACGGCCTCTAGTATAGCGCCAGCGGCAACCCTAGCTTCTGCTAACATGCGGGCTTTTTTATCTGCCTCAGCGCAATTAAAAGAAGCTTTGAGTATATTGGTGATTTCATCTTCACTGAGTCCGTATGAAGGCTTAACGGCAATATGCGCTTCTACATTGGTGGAGGTTTCACGGGCGGATACCGATAGTAAACCGTCGGCATCTACCGTGAAAGTGACGCGAATACGTGCCGCACCAGCAACCATAGACGGAATGCCACGTAGTTCAAAGCGTGCAAGTGAGCGGCAATCGCTGACTAATTCACGTTCGCCTTGTACTACATGAATGCTCATTGCGGTTTGGCCGTCTTTATAAGTGGTGAACTCCTGCGCGCGTGCAACAGGCAAGGTGCTATTACGATGAATCACTTTTTCAGTGAGGCCACCATAGGTTTCTAAACCTAAAGATAGCGGAATCACATCGAGCAATAATAAATCTTCGTCACTTTTATTGCCAGCCAACACATTGGCTTGAATCGCTGCGCCCAGCGCAACCACTTTATCTGGGTCTAAATTGGTCAGTGGCGTTTGTTTAAAGTATTCCTCAATGGTTTTACGCACTTGCGGCATTCTGGTTGCGCCACCTACCATCACCACACCATTGATGTCTTCAATAGTTAATCCTGCGTCACGCATTGCTTTACGTGTCGGACTAAGTGTTTTTTGTACTAAATTAGCCGTAAGCGCTATAAACTTATCGCTGCTTAAAATTAGGTTTACAAATTCACCGTCACTTAATAAGCAACTGATATTAGCCTCAGAATGCTCTGTGAGCCATTCTTTAGCTTCGCGTGCTTTGCTTAATAGTAAGCGAGTGTCATGCGCTTTACGTGGTGATAATTTGGCGGTTTCTAATATCCAGCAAAAAATACGGTGATCAAAATCATCACCACCGAGTGCAGAATCACCATTAGTGGCTAATACCTCAAATACGCCTTTGCTGAGTTTGAGGATGGATACATCAAATGTACCGCCGCCTAAGTCGTAAATTACGTATACACCTTGGCTGGCATTATCTAAACCATAAGCGACCGCCGCTGCGGTTGGTTCATTCAGTAATCGAAGTACATTGATGCCAGCAAGCCTTGCTGCGTCTTTTGTCGCTTGGCGTTGTGCATCATCAAAATAAGCTGGAACGGTAATGACTGCGCCTACAAGCTCTCCGCCAAGTGCAAGTTCAGCCCGTGTTTTAAGTGTTTTTAGTATTTCAGAAGAGATTTCAACGGGGCTTTTAATGCCAGCGCGTGTTTCAATTTGCACCATACCGCCTGCTTCTGTAAAACGATAGGGCAGTTGTGAAACATCAATATCTTTTAGGCCGCGTCCCATAAATCGCTTAACGGAAACGATGGTGTTGTGAGGGTCTATATTTTGTTGTTTTTGTGCGTTAAAGCCCACTTCAACCGCGCCATGCTCTAGGTAGTGCACCACAGAAGGTAATAAGGCATGGCCGTGTTCATCGTTAAGTGCATGGCTCAAGCCGCTACGCACCGTAGCAACCAGCGAGTTTGTGGTGCCTAGATCAATGCCTATAGCCAACTTATGTTGATGTGGTGCGGCACTCATGCCGGGTTCTGATATTTGTAGAAGTGCCATAGTGCCTAAATTTTGATGCCTATATTTTAGTGTTTGTATTTAAAGGGTTGCTTCTAATTGTTCAATGGCTTTATTGATGTCGGCATATACTTTGTCGATAAAAATCAGTTTACGTGTTGCGTCTGTTGCGCTGGTGTAGTCTGTGTTTTTATTCAACAACAAGTCTTGGTCAAGAAGCAGGCCTAATTCAGTTTGCAATAGTTTAGCTTCTTGCTGCATTTCACGCAGTAAATTTTCTAATGCGCTAATGTCTTTTGCGGATGTTGCATCCTCTAGAGCCTCACGCCATTCCATTTGCTGCATTAAAAAATCTAAAGGCATGGCGGTATTGGTCTCGGCAATCGCCTCTATGCCTTGTAGCGCTAATAGATATTTAGCGCGATTTGCTGGGTTTTTAAGTGTTTGGTAGGCTTCGTTCGCCAGCGTTGCAAGTTGCATAGACTGCAACTTTTCCGTAGGGGATGCCGTAACAAAACGGTCCGGATGTGACTCGGATTGTATTTTCCGAAAATTGCTTTCTAACTTTGCTAACTCAAGGTTAAATTTTGGACTAAGCCCAAATAACTCAAAGTAATTTAAGTGCAGATTTGAACTCACACCGTAAAGCTTTCACCGCAACCACATTCATCTTTTACATTGGGGTTTCTAAATTTAAAGCCCTCGTTTAGACCTTCTTTGGTAAAGTCTAATTCGGTACCGTCAATGTAAACAAGGCTCTTAGGGTCAACAATAATCTTAATGCCATTGCTTTCAAAGGTGGTGTCTTCTTCGTTCAAGGTGTCGACAAATTCTAAGGTATAAGCCATGCCAGAGCAGCCCGTGGTTTTAACGCCCAAGCGTAAGCCTATGCCTTTGCCACGGTTGGCTAAAAATGTTTCAACGCGGTTTGCCGCAGTTTGTGTCAGTGTGATTGCCATATTTAAATTCTTTATACGTAGTTACTGTTTTCATACAAGGAGCGATCTTTCAATCGCTCCTACAGGTCAATTAAGCCGCTACTTTTGCGGCTTGTTTCGCTTTAATATCTGCCACAGCCGCTTTAATCGCATCTTCAGCCAATACTGAACAGTGAATTTTCACTGGTGGCAAAGCTAACTCTTCAGCAATCGCTGAGTTTTTAATCGCGTAAGCTTCGTCTATGGTTTTGCCTTTGAGCCATTCTGTAACCAATGAGCTAGACGCAATTGCAGAGCCGCAACCATAGGTTTTGAATTTAGCATCTTCAATAATGCCAGCATCATTGACTTTAATCATTAACTTCATTACATCGCCACAGGCTGGTGCGCCGACCATGCCTGTGCCTACGTTAGGGTCATTTTTGTCTAAAGTACCTACATTGCGAGGGTTCTCGTAATGGTCTAAAACTTTGTCTGAATATGCCATGGTATTTCTCCTTTATCTGGTGATTTCAACCAGTTATTTCTACTAGCAATTGTTTAATAGAGGTGCCCTAATGTGCAGCCCATTGAACCTTAGAAAGGTCGATGCCATCTTTAAACATTTCCCATAATGGGGATAATTCTCTTAATTTATCAATCTTACTTTTCATTAAGTGAATCGTGTAATCCACGTCTTCTTCTGTGGTGAATCGACCAATCGAAAAGCGAATTGAGCTGTGGGCTAATTCATCTGAGCGACCTAATGCGCGTAGCACGTAGCTAGGCTCTAGGCTGGCTGAGGTACAAGCCGAGCCGCTAGAAACTGCAATGCCTTTTACCGCCATAATTAACGATTCGCCTTCTACATAATTAAAGCTAATGTTTAAATTGTGTGGTACGCGCTGATCTAAATCACCGTTGACATACACCTCTTCCATGGTTTCGAGACCATGTAAAAGTTTATCGCGTAATGTACGAATGCGTGCATTTTCAACATCCATTTCTTCGCGAGCAAGTTTAAATGCCTCACCCATACCAACAATTTGGTGTGTCGCTAATGTGCCAGAACGCATGCCGCGCTCGTGACCGCCGCCATGCATTTGTGCTTCAATACGAATACGTGGTTTACGACGCACATATAGTGCGCCTATGCCTTTTGGGCCGTAGGTTTTATGCGCGCTAAAACTCATTAAATCAACTGGTAGTTTTTCTAAATCAATGGCAACTTTACCCGTAGCTTGTGCCGCATCAACATGAAAAATAATGCCATTTTCGCGGCAGATATTGCCGATGGCTGTGATGTCTTGAATCACACCGATTTCATTGTTGACGAACATGACAGAAGCCAGCACGGTATCTGGGCGTATCGCCGCTTTGAATTTTTCTAGATCAATCAAACCATTCGGCTCTGGTTGCAAATAAGTCGCCTCAAAGCCTACGCGCTCAAGCTCACGCACGGTGTCAATCACCGCTTTATGCTCGGTGGCAACGGTAATAATATGCTTACCTTTTGCTGAGTAAAAGTTTGCTGCGCCTTTAATGGCTAGGTTGTTTGATTCTGTCGCGCCTGATGTCCAGACGATTTCACGAGGGTCTGCACCGACTAATTTTGCGACTTCTTCCCGTGCATTTTCAACCGCTTTTTCTGCGGTCCAACCATAGGGATGGCTACGTGAAGCAGGGTTGCCAAAATGCTCTGTAATGTAGGGAATCATTTTTGCAGCCACGCGCGGATCAACTGGCGTTGTGGCAGAGTAATCTAAATAAATCGGATAAAGCAGATCTTCCGAATCTTTCGCTACTGGCATTTCTATTGATGCTGACATTCTTTCATTTATCCTTGCAATTTATAAATAGTTAAATGGTTCAGGTGTCTGTAGGTTGAGGTTTAAAACCAAACTGCAACAACCCCAATTACGCCGCTATAGCCGTTAATTGTTTCAATCTTAATACTTCATTATTCAATGTGACCAAAAACTCTGCCACTTGTGCTGTCGTGTTATTTGCGCCAAAACTCACGCGCACCGCACCGCGAGCGATGTCTGCATTAACACCCATCGCTAATAGTACGTGGCTAGGTTCTGTGCTATCGCTAGAGCAGGCAGAGCCGCTGGCAACAGCGTAACCTTTACGGTCTAAAGCCATCACTAAAGTTTCACCTTCAATATTATCAATAGCAAAAAAACTGGTATTGGGTAAGCGCGTTACATTGTTGCCAAACATGGTCACCTTAAGGACGTTGTTTATGTGCAGTAAACCTTGTTCAAATTGCTCGCGAAGCGCTTGTGTATGGCTTACATAGCTTTTTTGATTGGTTACCGCTAATTCACATGCCGCACCAAATCCAACAATGGCCGCGACGTTTTCAGTGCCGCTACGTAAGCCTTTTTCTTGACCTCCGCCATGTAACAGCGGTTCAATATCAACGCGTTTATCTAAAATAAGCGCCGCCGCACCTTGTGGGCCATGAATTTTATGGCTAGAAATAGTCATGGCATGCACGTTTAAATCAGTAAAATTCAGCGGCATTTTACCCAAAGCTTGTACCGCATCGGTATGTATAAAAGCACTTGCTGCACGCGTCATTTCAGCAATGGCCGCTAGCGCTTGTATTACACCCGTTTCGTTATTGGCTAACATCACAGAAACCAAGCTAGTGGGTGCTGTAAGCTGTTGTTTTAACTTAGCTAAATCTACTTTTCCATCGGTATTCACCGCAATTTGCTGGCTAATAAAGCCTTGTTGCTGCATCGCAATGGCTGGTCGAGTTACGCAAGGGTGTTCAATTGCACTGCTTAAAATTTGGCTGGCGGGTTTATGCCCAGCCATGCCTTTTATGGCAAAGTTATTAGCCTCAGTGCCGCATGAAGTGAAAATCACTTGTGAGCTATAAGCCCCGCAAGCTTCTGCCACTTGGGCTCTGGCATGCTCAACGGCATCGCGCGCTGATCTGCCAAATAGATGGCGACTGGTTGGGTTGCCGCTTTGCGTACGCATCCACGGCAACATGGCTTCTAGCACAGCATTATCTAGCGCGGTGGTTGCATTATGATCAAAGTAGACGTTATTCATGGTGTTAAGCAAGTCGTTTTTCTATTGCTACAGTCACACTTTTGTCGCCGCGTTCCGTGCCACGACTACGCGGTGTAATGGAAACTTTTTGACCGCTAGATTGATTAGCCACCATATCTGCCAAGCTGATGCCTGCAAGATAATCTAAAATTTTGGTATTTAGCGTTGCCCATAAATCGTGGGTCATGCAGCGACCTTCGTCACGGCAGTTTTCTTGCCCACCGCATTGCGTAGCGTCGATTAGCTCATCTACCGCATTGATAATTTCGGCAACTGAAATATCCGCATAATTTTTTGCCAGTTTATAACCACCACCAGGCCCGCGAACGCTACTCACTAATCCCTGACGGCGCAAGCGGCTAAACAATTGCTCTAAATATGACAGCGAAATGCTTTGGCGCTCACTAATGCCAGCCAATGTAACGGGCTTGATGATGGCAGTAACATCACCTGAATGGTTGGCATGGTTAACGGCACTAGCCTCATGCATTGCAAGATCTAACATTGCAGTGACGGCAAATCTGCCTTTGGTGGTAAGTCTCATGAGTTTAAGCTAGCCTAAAAAGTTATCGAAATTCTATAATACCTGATAACTTTAGTCAACTATTATGCGGGTTTAGTTCCCGCACATTTAGGTTTGGTTTCGAGTGATTTTCACTTTAGCGACTTGGGTTTTATTTGTGGTTTTATTTGTGGTTTTATTTGCGGTTTTACTTTGATTTAAACTTGGACGCTATTTGGGTAAATCATGCGTAATATCAAATGCAGTCGCTACTTCGGCGTCACTGCCTGTATCAGCCACAAGGGCTTGCAGTTGCAGCGTCAGTGCGGCTAGTTTTACATCCTGCGCGGCGCTATGGGCTAATAATTCCTGTAATGCTTTAGACATTGCTTCAGGATTAAACTTGTCGTTATCATCGCTCACTGCATAAGCCGTAAAGCTCTGGTTTTTGGCAGCATGCATTTGCGTATCCTCCTTATTGGGCTTTTCTTCTTCCAAAATACGCGCGGGAATCCCAACCGCAGTGGCGTTGGCTGGCACATCTTTGACTACCACCGCATTTGAGCCGATTTTAGCGCCCGCACCTATGGTAATTGGGCCGAGTATTTTAGCCCCTGCGCCTATCACCACGCCATTTTCAAGGGTTGGATGTCGTTTGCCTTTGTTCCAAGAAGTGCCGCCTAAGGTAACACCGTGATAAAGCGTGCAATCATCGCCAATCACCGCAGTTTCACCAATCACAACCCCCATGCCGTGATCAATAAACACGCGGCGACCGATGGTTGCGCCTGGGTGAATTTCAATACCAGTGAGCCAACGCCCAATGTGCGAGTTAAAGCGTGCCAACCAGTAAAAATGCTCATGCCAAAGCCAATGCGATAGGCGATGCATCAATAAAGCATGTACGCCAGGGTAAGTGGTCAGCACTTCCCAGTGTGTGCGCGCCGCAGGGTCGCGCTGAAAAACGATTGCGATATCTTCTTTAACGTGATCAAACATAAGTATTGCCTTAATTTTGTATGGAAACTTAAAAATTCTGCTATCTGCACGGCCTGATTATTAGTGAAATACAAGCTAGAACATTCCTAAAACCATCAAAATAGAGGCCCTGCGAGGCAATAGGGACGGGCCTCGCAGGGCATCTATTGTTAGTATTTATCGTGCTTTTTGGGTGTCACTGTCAGCGTTAGTATGCCACGTAACAGGTTTACTTCTTCTTTTTCTAGCCGAATGCGTGCGTAAATCCGTCGCATACGTTCCATCAGCTTTTTAGGCGCAACTGGGTTTAGGTAGCCAATGTGCAATAAGGTTTGTTCTAAATGCGTATAAAAGCCTTCTACGCTATCAATCGTGGCCAGTTCTATATTGGCGTTTTGACTAAAAGTAGCATCTTCCAGCGCCGCCATTCTAAGCTCGTAGCACATTATTTGCACTGCGGCGGCTAGGTTTAATGATGAATATTCTGTATTGGCTGGAATCATGGCTAGCAATTGGCAATGATCTAGCTCCTCATTGCTTAAACCACTCATTTCCGTACCAAACACCAAGGCAACGGTTTGCGATGAGGCAATTTCCATCACCGTAGTTGCCGCTGCGCGCACATTGACTAACTCATGTGAAAGACTGCGTTTTCGTGCGCTCATGCCGATGGCAAAAGCACAGCCAGACAGCGCCTCAGTTAAGGTGTTGGTCACAATCGCATTCTCGAGTAAATCTGCCGCGCCTGTTGATAATGCCGTGGCATGTGCATCAGGAAAGCGATCTGGTTTAACCAAATATAAATGCTGTAAACCCATTGTTTTCATGGCGCGTGCTGCCGAGCCGATGTTGCCAGGATGGCTGGTTTGGCAAAGTATCACACGGAAATTGTGCAGTATTTGTAATTTTGAATGATCTGAGGTTGGTGTCATATTTTGTAAAATCGTTAGATATTAGACCGTTAAAGCGGGCCAATAATCATAAAACAGCATTTTATCACTGCCATCAATTAAATAAGTATTTAGCAGACTTTATCTTTTTAACTGTATTTTTTAGGCTCACCTATAGCTGTGATTGGATATTATTTATCCAGCTTATGCGCTGCTATATTGACTATAAATAAACCAATATGATTGTTATTTTTCAACCACATGGCTGTATACAACCACCACACGCCAGCCGCTGATAGCTTGTATATTTTGTTAAGTTCATGAATTTAATGTATAAATTATTTGTACATTCAGGTGGCAAGATTGTTGCTCTATTCCTATCGATTGAAAAGAACCACACACTCAACAGCTAGGGGAATAAACAGTGTCAACAAATAACAGAAAAAATAGCCACTCAGGTGCAAATCATAAATTACATTTAGCAGTATTGGCTGCGTTGCCGTTGATGGCCTTGGCATCGTTGGATGTGAGTGCTGCTTGTACTGGTACGATTGCCAGCCCAAGTACAGCCAATTCCATTTCTGTGTTGTGTAATGGCGCAGACACTACTTCAGCTGGAGTTGTTACGCATGTAGGCAATTTAACCAACGCCAGCACAACGAATTACGTTGATACCACGACGCAAACAGCAAACGGCAGCACTACTGTAATCCAGTTTGATGGTGAAGGTCGTACGCTGACCAACAGCGGCGTTATTAGCAATAATCGTACGGTCAACTTTGCTACAGGCACTGGCCGTGGCCGCACTGCCGTTTTGATGGGGGCGGCAACTTTAAATGCTGGTTCAGGTACGTTGTTTGCAACTACTGGAACCGTGACTGTTCCCGTAACTGGCGTAACCACCGTAACGCTTAACGCTGCACCAACCGCAGCTTATGTCGGGCAAACCGTTGTATTTGGCCGTTACAATGCAGATCAAGGTGATTTTCCAGCGGGTGAGTCACGCGTGATTACATCGGTTGATATCGCAAATAAAACGGTCACATTTGCAACAGCATTATCAGCCGCTTATGCAGGCACAGGTACTGACCCGATAGGCTACAAAGTGGTGTCAAACTTTGGCGGTGGCAATAATGTGGTGAATAACTCCGGCACAATCTCAGCGCAAATTTTGGCCGCAGAAATTAATGCTAATAAAAATGCTGCGGCAGTTACTGCAACCAGTATTGCCAACAGTGTTGCTAACATAACAACGGCAATTGACGGTAGTTCCGTTGCTTATACCGCAGCTGCCAAGGCCGTTACTATGTCTGTTGAAGGCATTTATGAAATCAATAATGCTAAAACTGGCATCATTAGCGTTAAAAACGAAGGCATCGGCGCTGCTTATGCGGTTGAACAAGGTGGCGCTGCAACAGAATTAACATTAGTGAATAACGGTACTATCAGCGCAGAGCGTACTGTACATGTAACTTTAGTCGATAATTTAGCGGTAAACTCAGCGGTAGTGGCTGCACCTAATGCAACGGCAACGAGCTTTTCTGCTACCACGGCAACCTCATCAGACTTTACTTTCGCATCCAAACAAAACCTAGCTTCTGTCAATGCCATTAATACGCAGGAAGAAGGTGATTTGATTGATATTGCCAATGGTGCAACAGGTGTTATTCGTGCCACTGGTGATTATGCTGGTGCTATTTACATGCGTAACATAGCGCAAATTATTAACAACGAAGGTTTGATTGAGTGGGTTGCTGCAACAGGGCATACAGGTGCGCGAGGCTATGCTATTGGTTCAGTTTCTGATGGCGGCGAAATTCGTACATTAGAAATTAATAATGCTGAAACAGGCACGATTAAAGGCGATATTTTGGCTGTGAATGGTATGGCAGAACGCTGGCATAATCTTTCTGTTGAAGGTGTGTTGAATGATCGTTTACTGATCAATACGCAGTTTGGTCAACAAGACAGCACCATTACCAATGCAGGTACCATTATTGGTAATGTGTATTTAAGTAACGGTACGCATGTGTTAACCAATGAAGCAGGTGCAACGCTGACAGGCAATATTGACGTAGACCAACGTGATACTACTTGTGGTCAGGCCAGCGCTTATCAAGCGGGTTGCGCCATTGCCGGCATAGCCGAAAATGCAAGACAAACTGCGATTGTTGAGGTGGTTTCAACTTCTGGCAGTAAAAGCCAAACAGTTAATGTTTATACGGTAAGCCCAGAAGCAGGAACGGTGACTAGCGATATAACCGGGCTAACTGCTACTAGCACAGCCACTAATGCAAACGCTTTATCTTCTAATGCAAGTGCTACAACCAGTGTGAAAACAGGCGTTATTACCACAGTCGGTACCAAAAACTTCACCTTTGAAAATGCGGGTGACTTTACTGGCAACATCACCATTCGCACGGCGTCTAGCAATGTGCTTGGCGGCGCGACACCAGTAGCCAGCCATGTGACATTAATCCCTACTGTTAGCGGTAGTGGCGCAGGTTCGACTGTTGATGCACCTTCTCACAATATTGAGGGTATGGGCGACGTCTTAACCATAGACGCTACCGCTGGTGCAGGCTCTGTGACAGTGACACCAAAAAGCTTAGTCACTGTGCATAAAGGTGAATACTTCCTAGTGGCTGATAGTATGGTAGGCACTACGCCATCAATAGACAACGAAAACACACCGCTGGTTAACTGGAATATCGCAACGAATGCAGCTGGTAATTTAGTCGTAGGTGTAGATTCAATTAATAGCGCTTCAAGCATTGCTGGCGTATCAGCCCGCAGTGGCAGAGCCATTGATGCGTTAATGGCAGGCAATTCAACGCTTGGTGGTGCAGTGCAAGGCTTAACGGTTGCGGCAGACATCGAAAAAGCTGGTCAACAACTTCGCCCGGAAGCCAATAACGCTTCTATGCAAGCTACGATGGCTGCGGTAGATCAGGTTTCTTCAGTTATCGGTACACATCAAGACGCAACACGCACCGCTAGCAATGGCAACAGTGGCGTTTCAACTGGTGAAGCGGCGCAAGGCGTTGGTTTCTGGATGCAAGGTTTTGGCTTTAAAGGCGACCAAAGTAAGCGCGACAGTATTGATGGTTACACGGCTAATACTGGTGGTTTTGTATTTGGCGGCGATACACTGGTAGGTAATGGCGATTTCCGCGTAGGTGGCGCTGTAGCTTATGCTTCAACTGGCATTGATGGTGATGGTGCTACTTCGGCTAACAGAACGGATATTGATAGTTATCAAGGGTCGTTATATGGCTCATGGAACGCTGGCGCTTGGTATGTGGATGCGGCGCTAGGTTATGGCAGACATCAATATGACACTAAACGTTATGTTGCGCTGGCTGGTGCTTCTGTTACAGGCAGTCACGATGCTAATCAATATCTAGCTAAAATTGGTGCTGGTTATCCTATGCAAATGGGTAAAGTGACGATTACACCAATGGCTACAATGACTTATGTGAACTTAGATCAAGATGGCTACACTGAAGAGGATAGAAGCCATTCTGGTGCAGCACTGACCGTAGCTGACACACAAACAAATTCATTCCGCTCAGGTTTAGGCGCTAAAATTTCTGTGCCTTTATCAGAAGGGTCGATGAAAACAGCCGTTGAAGCGCGTGCAATGTGGAACCATGAGTTTGCTGACACTAATCAAGATATTGCAGCAGTTTTTGCTGGTGGCACAAGCTTTACTACGGCTGGAGTAAATCAGGCACGCGATTCTGCTAACCTTGGTTTAGGTTTAAATTTAAGTACAGCTAATCGCCAAAATTTATCAGTGAACTACGATGCTGAAGTGAAAAGCGATTACGTAGGTCATACCGCTTCTTTTAAGTTTAGATATGATTTTTAGTCAGATTTAGGCTGAGATCATCATCAGCTTATGTCAATGTTGTAAACAAGCAGCCGAGATTTTTTCGGCTGTTTTTTATGGAAGACCTTAGCAAAAGTATTTAAAAAGGAAATAAATTTGAAACAGTGCTATTGGCTTTTGTTACTCATGTTGTTTGCTTGCGCCACACCAGATACACACGAGCACGCTCAACAACTAGCACATGGCGCAGGTTTAACGCGGTCTCAAATGATGGCTAATGGATTTGTATTAACCGCCTACTCGCGACTCAATAACCCAGAGCAAGCCATTAATGTGTATATCGAAGGTGATGGCCTAGCTTGGTTATCACGACATCAACTTTCCGCCGACCCTACACCGCGTAATGCGCTGGGTTTGGCCTTAGCCGCGATTGATCCTGCGGCTAACGTGTTATATTTGGCCAGACCTTGCCAGTTTAATGATTTTGAGCGCACGCCTTGCGCCAGCGAGTATTGGTCAAATAAGCGATTTGCGCCCGAGGTGATTGATGCTATGAATCAAGCGATTGATCGATTTAGTCGCCCAGCTCAAGCGCAAAAACTCAATCTCATTGCTTACTCTGGCGGTGCTACAGTAGCGGTTTTACTAGCCGCTCGCCGCCATGATATTGCCAGTTTAAGAACGGTGGCAGCTAACTTAGATCATGCTTATGTTAATCAGCTCCATCAGGTCTCTGTGATGCCAGAATCGCTAAATGCAATGGATACAGCAAGTAATATTAGTGGTATACCGCAACTACACTTTGTGGGAACAGCCGATAAAGTGATACCCAAAGAAGTCGCCTTGCGTTTTATCGCTAAACAACGTCATGCAAATTGTGCGTCTATCATTGAAGCGCAAGCCAGGCATGAGGCTGGCTGGCTTGAGCAGTGGCAAAGTCTCTTGCAAACACCCATGCCCTGCTAAAAATAATCGCCTTGCCGATTGACTGACTGGCTTTGCTATCTGTAATCATTATTGGTGAATAATTGAAATCGTATTAAAATGCGACTTGATTAGTTTTTTAACAATACGCTCTTTAACACAACGCTCTTTAAACAAAACTGTAAAAATAGATTTTTATCAGCAGCTATTTGCCTGCTAATAATCTTTAAGGCCATTTAAAATGGCACACGTTGAATAACTAGCGACTTCATATAGATTCGAGAAAACATGCATCCTATGCTATCTAACGCGGTGAAAGCTGCGCGCCGTGCTGGCAGTATTATTACACGCGCCTCTGAGGACATTGGCTCACTCAAGATTCAAACCAAAACCTATAACGACTTTGTCACCGAAGTAGATAGGGCGGCTGAACAAGCCATTATCGATACGCTTAAAGACCTGTACCCGCATCACGGATTTTTGGGTGAAGAAAGCGGCGAATCTAATATTGATGCTGATTTTATCTGGATTATTGATCCGCTAGATGGCACGACCAATTTTTTACATGGCTTTCCCCAATACTGCATTTCCATAGCCTTGCAAGAGCGCGGCGTATTGACCCACGCGGTGGTGTATGACCCGAATAGAAATGATTTATTTACCGCAACTAAAGGCCGTGGTGCTTTTTTAAACGATAAACGTATTCGCGTGACACAGCGCACTAAATTACAAGAATGCATGATAGGCACGGGCTTTCCTTTCCGTGACTTTAGCCATTTAGATACTTATTTAGCCATGTTAAAAGACATGATTAAAAAAACCACAGGCATTCGTCGCCCAGGTTCAGCCGCGTTAGATTTAGCCTATGTCGCTGCTGGCTGGTACGATGGCTTTTGGGAAATCGGCTTGTCAACTTGGGACATCGCCGCAGGTGGCTTGATTGTGCAAGAAGCGGGCGGTATGGTCGGCGATTTTGAAGGCAATGAAGCTTGGCTTAAAACTGGCAATATTGTGGCAGGCAATCCAAAAATATTCGGCCAAATACTGCAAACATTAAGCCCACATATCACCGATGACTTGAAAACGCCGTCATCAAAACAGGCTGAAGCAGAGCCTGAAGTAAAGTAAAGCTTTAAGATTCGCCTGCTCTTCATGGGCAGGCGGTTTGGTCTTAAAAAGCTGTTTTAAAAATACCATTATTTCTTAACATTCCCCGTTAGCAATATTTTAATCGTAGGCTTGAAAAAAGGCAAAAATTCACCATTCAATATCAAGGGTAGATTAGTTTATCCGCATCACTTTTTACATAAAATGACAGTCAGTGTGAGCTTTGCACTAGGCAACATTAGCCCTAAAATCTAACAAATTCGTCATCCTCGCGTAGGCGGGGATCCAGTTAAGTAGTTGATTGAAATGGATTCCCGCCTACGCGGGAATGACGAGAATTGGGGTTTTATATTAAATTGCAGATAATTTAGCTTCGTGCAAAGGTCTCTCAGTAAACTTTCCATAGATGGGGTTAACGCTAGTATGAAAAATGTGAATCACAAAGTGCAAAAATGCTAGAGCAGGTATTTGAGCAATATGCGAAAAATTCGCAGCGCGAACCGCAGTTGACGGTTACTTTTATAGCAAACTTAATGGCTGAAATAAGACCGCCAAAGCCTCACCAAACAGAAGCCGCCGTTAATGCGATTCAAGCGCTTTGTTATTTGCTGAATAGCGATCCCGAAAAAGCAAAACAGTTGCGCGATGCCATATTACGACTGTTAAGCGAACACAAACCCATCTCCTTATTTTTAGTGGCGCGCCATTCTGCATTTGCTGGATTTTTTACAGAGATGCGGCGTAGAATCTCGCATAAATTTTTACCTGAAGCCATTGATACTGCCTATTTAATCGACTTATTTGCGCTTTTTTTCAGCAAAACTAGTGATGAGATTTGGATTTCGGCCGTGCCAGATGATGTTTGGTCGCAACTGATTGTGGCCATGCATTTTGAAGAAGCGCCTGAAAATATCACCGAACCGTGCCGCCAAAACTTGTTGGCAGCCACACAAGTGCTGTCATATCGCATTGCCGCATTAGGCTTAGAGCCAGAATTGCTACGTAATCACCCTGAACTTGAACAACATACATCGCCTTTTATGACGCAGCAAACTGAATTGGCCGAGTTTTTGTCGTCAGTCAATAATCTTACGAATAACGCTAATCAAGGCGACATCAAACCTATATTGGTCATGCTTAGTCAATGTAATACCATCATTGCTAAAATTCGTCGGAATAGCGGACAGGTTGGCACCAGCATCCAACTCACATTTTTGTTGCAACGCATGTCGCGGCAAATTGCTCGTTTAGAAACCTTGCTGTGTATTTTTGATTACTTGCGCAATAGCGAAAAAGTTGTGCATGTTGAAGCACTGTACTGTCAAATCGTGCGCTTGTTCAAAGAGTTAGTCTATAGCGAATGCCATAAAAATGATGTGCATCAGCATTGGCAAGAAAACATGGAGATTATGGCGCTACGTGTGACGGAAAATGCGAGCCGCACAGGCGAGCATTACATTACTAATAATCGCCATGAATACTATGCTTTAATGCGCTCAGCAATGGGTGCTGGGGTGGTTGTGGCCATGATGGCAACGCTTAAAATATTTGTCGCCAAGCACCATTTAGCGCCGCTAACAGAAGCACTGTTATTTAGTCTGAATTATGGCCTTGGGTTTATTCTGATTCATATTCTGCACTTTACGGTTGCCACTAAACAACCTGCTATGACCGCCGCTGCGATAGCGGCCAGTATTGATGCGGCTGATGGTAAATCTAAAGAAATGGATAACTTGGTTGCCATGATAGCCAACACCATGCGCAGCCAAATCATTGCCATTTTTGGTAACGTGGTATTGGCTATTCCCATCGCGATGCTGATTGCTTGGGGGATATTTACCGCAAGTGGACAGCATTTTGTGAGCCCAGAAAAAGCCCATCAATTATTGGCAGACATAGACCCGATACATAGCGGCGCTTTATTTTATGCAGCCATTGCCGGCGTTTGCTTATTTATTTCTGGCTTAATTGCCGGCTACCACGATAATTTAGCCGTGTATCACAAAATTCCACAGCGATTACGGGCGCTTACATGGCTACAGAAATTATTAGGCTTTGCGCGATTAGACCGTGTTGCGAATTACGTTGAAAATAACCTAGGTGCGCTAGCTGGTAATTTCTATTTCGGTTGCCTGTTGGCTGCTATGGCGGCAATAGGGGTGTTGTTTGGCTTACCGATTGATATTAGGCACATCGCCTTTTCCTCGGCTTTTGTCGGGTTTTCTGTGGTCGGTTTAGACTTTATGTTGAGTTGGCAGGCCTTAGCGTTTGCCGCGTCAGGTCTTGTGCTTATCGGCTGCGTGAATCTAGTCGTAAGTTTTAGCCTAGCCCTATATGTAGCCATGAAATCGCGCAAAGTACGCTTTAAGCAATGGCGATTATTGCTCAGTAATCTTGCCAATCGGCTGAATCAGCATCCTGCTGAGTTTATAATGCCGCCAAAAAAAGCTTGATGATTCACGGGTGAATAAATCAGCGCCCCCTTAACACGAATAAGCAGACTTAAAACGCCCTTCTCACAGAAGACCTGTGTGCTGATGCAAATCATTAAAATTTTGCACATAAGGTCAAATCAGCAAGTGGCATGATTTAGCGAGGGTATTTTGCTCATGCATAGTCATGCAGTACATCATCATCTATTCAACCGCTATATTGCTCATCGGCGTTTTGCAAGCAAGTTAAAAATGACGGTAATCGCTATCATCAACAAACATTATATTCCTGCCACCCATAAAAAAACCCCGCCGCAAGGCAGGGTTTTAGTTTTAAGTCTTAGGATTAAGTCGCAGTTGCGCAACCGTTTTGGCCAACTTTATTGCCTCTAGCTGAGTTGCAAACTGTACCACTGTTAACCCAAGTCAATACTGAATCACCTGCAGTAAATGATGGAGTTAGTACAGATGTTAAATTGGTACCAGCAGCAGTCGTTGCACCAGTAGTTACCGAAATCACGCCATTGGTTACACTTGCTACGGCTGTAATGTTTCTGGTAATTGTAATATTTGGTACACCTAATGCGCCAGCGTTACAGCCTGTTAGGACATTACCATTCTCTGTAAAGCATAATGCTATGGCCGTTTTCACTGAATCCAATTCCATCGCCGCAGCGCCTGCACGGGCTCTAGATGTGTAGTCACCATACTGTGGTATTGCAACCGCCGCCAAAATACCAATAATGGCCACTACAATCATTAACTCGATTAAGGTAAAACCTTTTTGTACTTGTTTCATTTTGTCTTTCCTTTTAAATAAATATAAATGTTGTTTCACTGGGTAAATCATTTAGGTGCTAAGAAATTGTAATGCAATAGCTGTGCCAAGTTTTTTGTTTGCAGATCGATGAGCATTTTTCCTTCGCTACTCAATCAGTATCATGCCTGCCGATTTTGAGGCTTTACTATCAAAAGTCACGGTGCGTGTGCATTTTGCATGGTTGGCCGAGCGCTCAATTAGGCAGTCTGCAAAATCGGCACTTGTCGCAGCGTATACGCGCAATGCTTGTGCAACAACTTCAGCATTCTCTATGCATATTTCTTGTGTTTGCAAAAGCGTTTGCAGTATGGCGATTGAGTCTTGCTTGTTTGCCTGATAGCAACCTTGCATCACCCAAACAAGTTCTACTATTGATACTAGCGTAATGAAGCCTGGGTTTTCATTGGAGAGTGATTCAAATAATCGAGAGGCTTTTGCAGATTGTAGTGGATCATCCTGCGCAATGTAGCGCACTACAACATTGGTGTCTAATCCAATCATTGTGTAGCTGCGCCGCGAGATGCAATCATCTGATTCATTTGTTCAATTGTAACGGGTGCTTCTGGTTTGCGTAGCATACCCTTTAGTTTATACGCAGGGCTGACGGCGGCTATCATTAAAAATTGCCCGTTTTCTGTGGCGACAAACTCAATGCGGCTGCCATTGTCGATGCCCATTGCAGCTCTGACTGCCGCTGGAATTGTAATTTGCCCTTTAGAGCTAAGTGTTGCTGTTGACATAGTATGCTCCTTCTTTAATAATCCTTACTTTACTGTAAGGATTTTTGGCAGTCAATACTTACTACGCATTGCAAGTATGTTATTTTTGCCAATAAAAAAGGCGAAACATGATGTTTCGCCTTTTTTAAATCACATAAAAACTGATATTTTTTGTATGACTACCGAAAAAAAGTATCAAAATGTCACTTTAAATGTTGATTAAGTGATAATTTTGTCATTTTTTGCACAGAATCACGTTGATGTTTCAACTACTTTGCGGCTTCAGCCACTTTCTTCAAGTTAGCTAAACCTGAATCAAAAATACCAGTAATGGCTTTTACAGCGGTTTCATCATCTTGACCCGCTGGAATTGGTGGGTTAAGTTTGTATAGGCGGTAAAAACGGCCTACCCATGTGACGGTGGTTTCGCCAGGTTTGTCGCCTTTAGCCACGGTCATGCTGGCGTTGTAGTCTGTTAGCGGTAATGTGCCTGAGACAATTTCATATTTAAGCTTCATTGCGGCGTCGTCTACACTGCGTAATTTTTCATACACATTGCCGCCATCTTTAAACGTGAGTGTTCTAAAAGTGTCGTCACCTTTTTTCTCAAGTTTAGTGCTGGCAACGCCTGGGTGCCAGCTGTGAATGTTGCCAAAATCTTTAACGATGGCCCATACTTTAGCGGGGTCAGCCTTGATGACTATGACTTTTTCAACTTTTTGTGGCGATGGGCCATGTGCAGCGGCTGTAAACGGAACTAAGCTAACGCCTAGGCTTAATGCAAGTATTGCTAACATCTTTTTCATTTATTTTTCTCCAAAATTCCCAAGCATGAGAGGGATTCTCAATGTTGAGAAGAATCATTCAAAACAACGACGCATTATAAATGAGAACGTCACTTTATAAAATGCATTGTGACATGCATTGCGACTTGTATTCACGCTAACGAAGTCATAATGGGCTTGGTTGACATTGATGTGTCTGGGTGATTTTGCCATTAGCGGCTTAAAATAAACCGCCCAAACGCACGACTTTTTTCGCCAGTTTTAATCGTCGTCAATATTTTATTGGTGTTGGTATCTATCACGCTTACATTATTGCTGCCCCAGTTGGCAACGTAGGCGCGGTGCTTGCTGTGGTCTAAGCTAATGCCTTCTGGCGTGCTACCAACCGCAATGGTGGCTATCGTTTTTTGTGTGGCAATGTTAATGACCGTCACGCTATCGTCTTGCGTGTTGCTGACATACAGCGTTTTTTCATCCAGACTTATTGCCGCACAATAGGGGTGATAACCGACTTTGACGGTATGTTGATGCTTGGTTTTGGTATTGATAATGCTGACCGTGTCATCTTTTACATTAACGCTCACTAATAATTTTCCGCTGGCACTGAGGGCAATGCCGTAAGGATGTGTGCCAACCTTAATGCGCTTTTTAATACTGAGTGTTGCGGTGTCGATGACGGCAATGTCGTTGCTATCGCGATTGGCAACGTAAAGCCATTGCTTGTTAGGGCTAACCACCAAGCCTGCTGGCGCGTCGCCTACGGCAACTACGCGGGTTAAATGGTTTGGTTGGGTGCTAATGGCTAAGATGCGATTGTCGAACCAGTCGGCGACATAAAGGGTTTGACTGTCGGGCGATAGTGCCAAGCCCACTGGCGAACCTTCAATTTTTAGCGTTTCTACTACCGTGTTATTTTGTGTATTGATCATGCTTATTTCTTGGCTTTCTACATTGGAAATGTAAGCACGCTGCAACTTTGCTGATACCGCAACGCCAACAGGTGCTTTGCCCACTTTAATGGTGCTAATCACTTGATTTAATGTGGTGTCAATCACCGAGATAGTGTCATCACCCTGATTGGTAATGTAGGCAAAATGTGGGCTTATATTTTGATTTACATGATGACTTGCAGCGTGACAGGCAACGTTCATCATGCAAGTAAGCATAAATGCAATAAAGTGATTAATTTTTAAGGATTTAATTGTTTGTATATTCATAGGCTTACATTTTATACGTAAATGGTCGCTTCCAATAATGCTCAAAATATGAAAAAATTACACTAAATAATTAAGGCAGTATAACGCTATGTTAGATCGAGACGGGTTTCGCCCGAATGTAGGCATTATTTTATGTAATGCTCACAATCAGGTTTTTTGGGGTAAGCGTATCCGTGAGCATGCATGGCAGTTTCCGCAAGGTGGTATAGACCACGGCGAAAGCCCAGAGCAGGCAATGTATCGTGAGCTGATGGAAGAGGTCGGCTTAAAGCCTGAGCATGTGCAAATTTTGGGTCGCACCAAAGATTGGCTTAGGTATGAAGTGCCAACCACTTGGGTTAAGCGCGAGTATCGTGGAAGCTATAAAGGTCAAAAGCAAATTTGGTATTTGCTACGTATGGTAGGGCGCGATAGTGATGTTTCGCTACGTACCAGCGAGCATCCAGAATTTGATGCTTGGCGTTGGAGTGAATACTGGGTGCCGCTAGAAGATGTGATTGAATTTAAGCGCGCAGTCTATGAATCCGCATTAAATGAGTTGGCGCCGTATTTGCACCATAAATAAATATTGCCGTAATGCCGATTTATTACAACATTAAGCCCCCTAATTTAGGGGCTTAATGCTTGAAAGCTATTATTTAGCCTTTGCCTTTGTATCATTTGCTTTTTTTGCATCAACGGCTTTAGCTGGTTTAGTTGCTACAGGTGCTGCCACAGCAGCTTTGCCATTGACTGAAATATCTTTGCGTAATTTTTCTAATGTCGCATGGCCGATACCATTTACTTTTTCAAGTTCATCTACAGATTTGAAGCCACCATTCTTTTTACGGTAATCCATAATGGCCTGCGCTTTAACTGGGCCTATACCACTTAATGCTTCAAGCTCCGCCTGTGACGCAGTATTCAGGTTAACAGCGGCCATTGCACTAAAGCTAAGACTTAAAAAAGTAACTAATGCGAACATCATTTTCATCATTTTCATTATTTTTTGACTCCAAGGTTGGTGATTATTAAGGTTAATTTAATTGTTGTTTCATTATTAAAACAAGGTGAGACCATAGTAGCCCAAATAATAAAATAGGTGTCAATCTGGAATGACATTCTATCGCCTATATTTAAGAAGGCATCCAGAAAGTTTATGCATTACTTTATAAAATGGAGAGGTTAGAAATGGTGGTTCGGTTCTGTAATCCCAGTATTTCCTGATAATTAAGTGAATTCGTTATTTAAGCTACGCAATATATAAATTCTCACCAAAGAAATTATATTACAAGTCGTTAAATGAAAAAATAAGCGGAAACCCAGATAAATGTTACTAAAAAAATCTCAGTAGGTGTTAGAATACGCACCGTTAATTGATGTACAACCTTCCATCTGCCCGGGTGGTGAAATTGGTAGACACAAGAGACTTAAAATCTCTCGCCTTATGGGCGTGCCGGTTCGATTCCGGCTCCGGGCACCAAATAAATCAAAGAGTTACGTTACTTCGACATAATTCGAAGTGATGTAAAATCACACAAAATAATGTGCCAACTGTGTCAAAAATGTGCCAAACATTTTTAAACTAAAAAAATTAAAATTTAAGCGCATTATTTAGCAGTATATTAAAACGCCTAATAATTCATGCCCAACCTTGAGTTTTTTTCAAGGATATTAGTCATGAATCTATTTTTGGAGTTATCAGCCGTTTGTGTTTGTGCAAGTATAAGTTTTACCTTCATATTCAAATTCGCACATAATAGAACTTAAACATGAAAATATTGGTCGCATATTTGAGTGCGTGAGGCAGCCAATTGAAATACCAATTAGATCATATCAATCAAGAACAAACAATTTTAGCCCATAGTAAAATATACAACATTTTACTCATCACTTATCGGAGAAGCACATGGCATTAGATTTATTTAGTCCAGTTAACTTAGGTTCAATCAGTCTTAAAAATCGTATGGTAATGGCGCCACTGACTAGAAACAGAGCCGCTGAAGGTGGTGTGCCGCAAGCCATAAACGTGACTTATTATGAGCAACGTGCAACGGCAGGTTTAATCATTACAGAAGCCACGCCCATCTCAGCGATGGCGCACGGTTATCCTGCCTTGCCAGGTATTTATACCGATGCCCAAGTCGCTGGTTGGAAAAAAGTCACCGATGCCGTGCATGCTAAAGGCGGGAAAATCGTCATACAGTTATGGCATGTAGGCCGAATTTCACACCCAAGTTTATTGCCAAACGGCGCAATTCCAGTCGCACCTTCTGCCGTTAAGCCTGCGGGTCAGGCATTTACTTACCAAGGCTTGCTTGATTACGTTGAGCCGCGCGCATTAGACGCTAGTGAATTACCCAGTATCGTTGCAGATTATGTTCACGCCACACAATGTGCGCTGGCGGCGGGTTTTGACGGTGTGGAAATTCATGCGGCGAATGGTTATTTAATTGATCAGTTTTTACGTGATGGCAGCAATAAGCGCACCGACAATTACGGCGGTAGTTTTGAAAACCGCGCACGTTTCTTAATGGAAGTGACTAAAGCCGTAGTGGACGTTGCAGGGGCTGACAAAGTGGGTATTCGTATTTCACCAGTTAATCCTTTCAACGATATGCAAGATAGCGACCCGCAAGCCTTGTTTAACTACGTTACCAGTGAGCTGAATCAATTTAATCTTGCCTATTTGCACGCGATTGAAGGTGACATGACGGGTAAAGATAATACTTTTGATTTTTTAGCACTGCGTAAGATTTTTAAAGGTTCTTACATGGCCAATCTGGCATTTGACAAAGCGCGAGGCAATACCGCAATTGCTAGTGGTCATGCCGACGTAATTGCTTATGGTGTGCCGTTTATTGCCAACCCAGACTTAGTCGAGCGTTTTAGAACAGATGCGCCACTCAATACCGCCGACTCATCAACATTCTATGGAGGCACTGAAAAGGGTTACACAGATTATCCTTTTTTAAACGCCTAAAATTTCAACTAATTTTCAATAAAGCTTCAACGGATAAGTGATGCATAAACCAGCTAATACCCAAGTACCTATTAATGAAGTTATTGCTAACCGCTGGAGTGGGCGCGCTTATGATGCCAGCCTGTCTGTTAGCCATGCGCAGACCATTGCTTTGCTTGAGGCCGCGCGCTGGGCACCGTCATGTTTTGGTGATCAGCCTTGGCGTTTTATCGTTTGGAATAAAAATGTAAACGTAAAAGCGTGGCAGCAAGCGTTTGATTGCCTTGCTGCCAGCAATCAAACTTGGGTAAAAGATGCACCAATATTATTGCTGGTTTGTGCAGATAGCTTGTTTAATCACAATCAACAGCCTAATCGCTGGGCGCAATATGATACAGGTGCTGCCGCTGAGAATGTTTGCCTGCAAGCCAGTAGCATGGGGCTAATGGCGCACCAGATGGGTGGTTTTAATACGGATAGTGCGAGACACACATTTGCTATTCCCGCACAATTTACACCAATGGCCATGCTTTCAATCGGCTATGCGGCAGATATTGCCAGCTTAGATGGCGAACTGCTCGCTCGCGAAACTGCCGCACGCGCACGTCGACCACTGAATGAGCTATGTTTTGCTGGGAGTTGGGGTAACGCAATCGATTAATGCGCTGTAGTGATGTGCGACTTACTTAGCTGGCACTTAACTAAAATGCCTGTGTCTGATAAACTCGCGCTAGTTGTTCAATTAATCAATTAAATTTAGGATTTTGTTATGGCCGTTATTGTACTAAATAAAGATAATTTTAAAGATACCATTGAAAATAACGCCTTTGTCATCGTGGATTTTTGGGCGCCTTGGTGTGACCCTTGCGTGGATTTTACGCCAACGTTTGAAGCTGCTGCTGCGGCTAACCCAGATATTGTATTCGGCATGGTTAATACTGAAACAGACCCTGGTATAGGTGAGTATTTTGAAGTGAATCAAATTCCAGGTATTTTAGTGATTCGTGAACAAGCTGGCATTCATGCGCAAGTGGGTGAAATTGGCGCGCCAGCATTTGATGAAATTATTAAATGGGCTCGCGAGTTTGATATGACGGAAGTGCGTGAGTATTATCAGCAGCAAGATAAAAAATCAGTGAAATAACTGAGCTATTTTTAGCGAGTGATTTTCTAATAAAAAAGCGGCTTATCAGCCGCTTTTTTATTGGTGAGGGAGGCTATAAAATATCGTATTAAAAAGAGCCTGTTGTGAGTAAGTTAAATGCATAATAGACGCCAACCGCCATCATGGCATACATTGGAAGCTCACCTCTTTTAGAAGTTTCTGATTTATTAGGAGAGGTCATCCAGCGGTTAAGCAGCCACAAGGCAATCACTATCACTGGTATTAGTATCAAGCTAGAGCTTGATGCAAAGAGCTTGTTAAACGCAGTTCTTAACCATCCATCATCTTTAAAAACCTCCATTGAGAGACCTATAATGCCCATCAGCAAAAGTCCGAAGCGTACAATTGCGACAATATTGCTGAATAGACTATCAGGCTTAATGTCTTTGTTTTTACTGTATTTATTGGGGTCTGTATTTCGAGCCATTTGATATTTTCACCTTAAAGATTCTAGCGTTATATTGATCGATTAAATTTTAATTGAGACCTTTGCACGAGCGCATTTAAACCCAAAAACCTATCTACACTGTCATTCCCGCGTAGGCGGGAATCCAGTTAAGTGGTTGATTCGCCTAGATTCCCGCCTACGCGGGAATGACGATAATCAGGGGTTTTATATTAAATCGCGGCTAATTCAGCTTCGTGCAAAGGTCTCTAATTAAATATTATTTAGTTTGCCGCTAAATACTTACTAGGGTCTACAGATTTACCTTGGCGGCGAATTTCAAAATGCAGCATTACTGAGTTGCTATCGGTGTTACCCATTTCCGCGATTTTTTGACCTCGGCTCACATAATCGCCCTCTTTTATTACAATTTGACTATTATGTGCGTAAACCGATAAGTAAGTGGTGTTATGTTTGATAATGACTAACTTACCGTAGCCACGTAAATCTGAGCCACTATAAATTACTTTGCCAGCAGCCGCAGCGTTCACGGTTTGCCCAATACTGCCTGCAATATCAACCCCTTTATTACTCGATTCATTAAAACCTGCAACGACTTTACCTTTGGTCGGCCAAGCCCAATCTATGTCTTCAGGCGATTCCACACTCGGTTTTACCTCTGTTTTAGGCTTAGTTGTTGTGTCAGTGGGTGTTTTGGCTACGGGTTGAGTGGTGGTGGCTAAGGCGACTGCTTTTTCAACCACAGGCTTCGTGACTGGGAGTGGTTTTTTAAAAGCTTCGTCGCTATACGGCTCGCGTATGGCTTTAGGCTCTGTAATTACTACAATTTCGGGTGCAGTTTTTGTTGTGCTGACCGCGCTTGAATCAGTATTGCTAATAGGGCTAATCTCAACGCCATCATTGTTTGTCTGTGCCGGTTTGTTCTCGGCAATTATTGGCTTGTCTTTTAATGCGCTAAATTTAAGTGATTGACCAACTTTAATATTGTATGGTGCATTAATCTTATTGGCCTGGGCAATTTCTTTGTAGTCGTAACCATGTTCAAGACCAATACTAAACAGCGTGTCACCTTTTTTTACAATGTAGGTGTCAGGACGCCAATCACCTGCCTTATAAACAGGCCTGCCAGCAGATGCCTTACTTATGGCTGTTGGTTTGAATGTCGCGCTAGGTTTGTTGCTGGGAGGGCGATCAATCACGGGTGCTGGTTGATGGCTAGCGCAGCTTGTAAAGCATAATGCTAGGCATACGATCACAAAAAAGCGAGCAACATGCATGGTTAGCTAACACCGCCTAATAAGGGGACGAATTTCACAGCTTCTAATTTAGTCTGGCGGTAATCCAGTTGAGATACACGTTCTACCAAATACAAGATTTGCTCATCGGTACCAACGGGTATCACCAATCTGCCGCCAATGGCTAACTGGTCTAGTAAGTCTTGTGGAATATGGCTGGCGGCGGCGGTGACCAAAATAGCATCAAATGGCGCCAGTTGCGGCAAACCCATATTGCCATCTGCATGGTCTAATTTCACATTGATACATTTAAGTTCGCGTAGATGTCCGCGAGCCTTCATCACTAATGGACGAATACGTTCTACAGAGTAAACTTCTTTAGCTAGCCTAGATAGCACCGCAGTTTGATAGCCACAACCGGTGCCAATTTCAAGCACTTTTAATAAAGGTTTGCCGTGACGCAAAATCTCTGACATGCGCGCCACAATATAAGGCTGTGAGATTGTTTGTCCAAAACCAATCGGTAATGACACATCTTCATAAGCGCGTATCGAGAGTGCTTCGTCCACAAAGATATGACGTGGAATTGCAGAAATCGCAGAAAGCACGACTTCATCTTTAACGCCTTGTTCGCGTAAACGTACCAGCATGCGCTCGCGTGTACGCAGCGAAGTCATGCCTATGCCCGCTTGGGTGTTTGATCTGATGAGTGCCAATTAAGCCTGCTTTCCTGAATAATTTTTGCCTGAGCCTAGCCAATCTTTAATATCTGCCAATTGCGCATGATTCGTTAAATCGACATGAATTGGCGAAATGGATACTAACTTGTTGACCACCGCGTAAAAATCCGTACCTTCACCGCCGTCATTCGGTTGCCCTGCTGCGCCCACCCAGTACATGGTTTCGTTACGCGGCGTTGTGAGTTGAATAACCGGTTCAGCTTTATGGCGCTTGCCTAAGCGCGTGACTACGCGGCCTTGCAATTCTTCATATGGAACATCTGGCACATTTACATTCAGCAAAGTGGATGATTTAAAGCCATGTTGTTGAAAGTGCTGCACTAATTCAACCGCTACTCTAGCGGCAGTTTCAAAATAAGTGGAGTTATGTTGTGACATTGAAATAGCCATCGATGGGATCCCCAGTAAATAGCCTTCCATCGCGGCGGCAACGGTACCTGAATAAATCGTATCGTCACCCATATTAGCACCATCGTTAATGCCGCTAATCACCATGTCTGGCATGGTGTCCATCAGCCCCGTTAATGCAATATGTACACAATCTGTTGGCGTTCCGTTCACATAAAAAAAGCCATTCGCTGCTTTTTTAACGCTTAAAGGCCTATCCAACGTGAGTGAATTACTTGCGCCGCTTCTATTTCTTTCAGGTGCAACCACTGTAATATCAGCTAATTTAGCAATGTGTGCAGCGAGAATATTGAGGCCAGGTGCAAAATAACCGTCGTCATTTGAGAGTAAAATTTTCATGATTAAATATAGTTGAGGGCGAAAGTTTAGTTAGTGGCTAATTTAATAAAAGCCTGAATATGGCACGCATATTGAGTACAGCTGCCATTGTAAACCTTACAAGTTGATTAAATATGTTTTAAGCTAAATATTGCTAGAACTTAGGCATCACCCAGAGCTTAAATATTACGCCGACTTAGGCGCGCATAAAAAATAGCGCATATAAAAAATACTACCGTCAGTAGCACTTCTAGCATGGCGAGTTTGGCAGAAAGGCCAATGTCAGACCAAGCTCTAACGACGCCTTCGGTGAAATAGATCAAAATGAACATGCTGGCCCATTTGTAGGTGTAACGTTTGCCGCCCAGTATGCCGAATAAGGGTAATAGCAATGGCACTGCTTTTAGCATAAGCAATGAACCACCCGGTTTAAAAGGCGCTAATACGGCTTCCCAAGCTAGTGATAATAATATCAGTGTAATAAGGCTAACGCTTGCGCCTAGTTTAAGGTGTCTAATCATGGTTTTGCTGCCTTTGACATGCCAACTAGCGCTAGTCTGGCGGATTGTGCATCGTGGATAGGGTGGTCGAAACTGAAGCGTATGATTTTTGATGTTGTGATAGCTGGCACATCAACTTTAACATCGAAGCCTTCAGTATCTATGCCTAACATTTGGGCGTGTACAACTTCAATGCCGTGAAAGTGCTTGCAGTATGCGATTAAGCTATCTTCGTGATCTGCATTCATGTGTTCAATAATAGATGTTTCTTGATTGGCCAGCTGTGAATCAGTAGCGATTTTTGTTTTATCAATACCATCTGGTGCAAGCTGATCTTTTGAAACCCAGCCCATCTTACCAAAGCCAGCAATGTAACGTATCTGAGCAATTTCAATGCGGTAAAAGTGAAAGTCATGCATCTCAAAATAACTGGCAGCTTGTGGCAAATAGCGCAAATAACGGCTGCGTAAATTGATATCGTCTTTATCAATCCGCACCGCCTCACCAATAATGGATAAGCGCGCATTAGCTTGTAGATCATCATCGCCAGAAAATACCAGCAATGATACTTTTGGGTTGGCGATGATGTTTTTGGTATGTTCTGCAATGGTGCTAATTAAAATAACGGGTTGACCGTTATGATCCAACACAAATGGTGCGACTGAGCCAAAGGGATAACCCGAAAATTTCACTGAAAAAGTTGAAAGTACACCATTTTGCGTCGTGCGTAAAAACTGCAATGCTTCTGAAGCTAAACCCATATTTCTTTATTCCCAATATTCTTAGTGAGTAAGTTTTAATGCAACTTCAGCTAAACGTTGACCTAAAGCTAGGCATAATTTACGCTCATCGATGGTAATGGCTTTGTCGTTGAGAGAGCCACCGATATGGCTTGGCCCATAAGGCGTGCCGCCAGATTGCGTGCTGGATAATTCTGGCTCTGAATAAGGTAAGCCAACAATCAGCATGCCGTGGTGCATCAACGGCAACATCATGGTTAATAAGGTAGATTCATTGCCGCCATGCATAGAGCCTGTACTAGTGAACACTGCCGCTGGCTTGCCAATCAACGCCCCTTTAAGCCATATGCCTACGGTGCCATCGAGAAAGTACTTCATAGGGGCGGCCATATTGCCAAAGCGTGTCGGGCTACCAAGCGCTAAACCAGCGCATTCTTCTAAATCTTGCAGCTCAACGTAAGGGTCTCCGCGATTAGGAATGTCCGGTTCGGTAGCCTCGCAGTTCGCTGACACTTTCGGCACGGTGCGAATACGCGCTTTGATGTTGGGTACGCTCTCAACGCCACGCGCAATAAGTTGCGCCATTTCGCGAGTTGCACCGCCTTGAGAGTAATACAGGACTAGGATTTCACGCATTTTGTTTTATTTTCCAGATATTTTTTCAAGTTTGCGGTAAAAGATTTAGTGCGCACTTGGGTTTACTTTGTGCGCTGATTATCAGCTTTATTCGAACTAAATGAGGTTTATTTGAAGCTGAAAGTATACAGCACATCAACCGCGCTTTCTGTGCCAGCCTCCGCCCGTAGTGACCAGCGCGGGGTGACGTTAAACGTAAGCCTTGCAACGTCTAATAAGCCGCTGATGCTTTTGACATAGCTGAGGTAAAGTTTGGATGAGAGTTGCTTGCCAAAAACAAGGGATGCACTGCTTGCATTTCCGCCTGAAAAACTGAGTTCATCTAGCCCAGCAGCGCGTGCCATTTGCGTTTGCAGCGGTACTGATTGGCCTTGAGACAGAATAACCCCAGCGGCAAGAGACAGCATACCGTAATCATTTTTGGTGGTTTGGTCCATGCCATGACCGAGCACCAACCATGAAAGCTTTTCACTATCAGCCACATTAGGGTCTGAAACAAGTTTGGTGACAGGTAGAAAAACGCTACCGCTAATCTCGATGCCCGCATTAATTGGTGCGCTATTACGCATGGCACGGATGTTGATGCCTGGATTATCTAAGGTGCCGCTAAAGTTCAAAATGCCACGTTCTATGGTTAATACTTGCCCATAGGTCATGTATGTGCCTTTTTTAACCTGAATGCCGCCTTCGGTATGCGGGTGATATTGCGTGAGGCCGTTTAGTGTTAAGTCGCCTGTAAGTTCAGCCTCTAAACCACGGCCACGCAATTTAAATGATTCGCCCAAGTTGATATGTAAGGCATTCAATAATAGTTTAACTGCAGGTTCTGGGTTTGATGCTGATTGCCCAAGTATCACAACATCATCGCCTAGTGTTGGCGTGTCTTCATTGGCAAGTTCAATCAAGCCTTTATTCATCATGAAATCGCCAGAAATGCTCAGCAGATCTTCCGCTAAGGTGGTTCTGCCAGAACCACTTAATATCAATAGCCGATCTGCGCGTGAGATTACCGTGAATTTGTCCGCAGTCCAGACTAAATCAATCACAGGCTTGCCTTTTGCGAGCATCATTGACCCATTAGATTTTAAATAGCCATCGCCGCCTTTCCAAGCGGCTTGGCTAATGACAAGTTTATCATTGTCAAAACTGGCTTCTAAAGTGCCGTCGCTAAGCACCACGCCTTCTGTGGGTAATGTCAATCGCAGGTTTTTTGCAATTACACGACCGCTTAAATTAGGTGTTTGCAGTGTGCCAATACCTGCAACCGATAAATCCAGTTCACCATCTATATTGGCATCCATGAGTGAGGATGGTAGCGGTAGCCAAGCTAATGTATGCAACTGCGCTTTGCCGTTTATAGTGAGAGGTGCGCTTGCGAGTAAAGCAAAGCCTGCGTCGGTTTTGGTCAGCGTTGTCGTTAGATTGGCATCTAAATTACCAAAGTTGCGGCCATTTATTTTTGCGGTAAAATTGGCTAGGTTGTTAGCTATGACCACATCCGCGTTCATCTCTTCCAAACCAAGTGGCTGAATAGTGCGGTTCGATGTGGTCATGGTTAAATCGCCAGATTCTCGCCATAGACTCAGTTTGCCATTTACATTTTCGCCTGCATTGATATTCCAATTACCCGAGAAAACGACATTACTTTGCAATGTGGTTGGTAGCCGCAGTAGTGCTATCGGTAAATCTTCAAATGCTAGTTGCTCAATACGGCCTTTACTAGCAAAGCCACTAGCGTCAACTTTTAACAGATCAATCACAGCGCGACCTTTTGCCAGTTGTAAGGTGGCATTTTCTAAACTAACGGTGTTTCTAGCTACATTAAGCGGTGCTGGTGCCGTGAGTGTAATCGGTGCAACACCATCATACACAAGGCTTTGAAGCATACCCAGCCAATGTTCTAAGGTGGCTAAACGGCCCTGTAACTGGCTTGTTAATTTAAAGTCTTTGCCCTGTGCCGCGACATTAAGTTGATGGTTTGACCGTGTACCTTTTAACGTGATTTGGCCATCCAGCAGGGGATGTTTGCCATATTGCAAGGCGCTGATTTTAAACTCCCCTGCAACTTTGCCATGTTCTTCGGGCATCATCATCGCCTGACCGTCTAATTTATCCACCTGAATACCACCGGGTAAATGCAGTTTTTTCACACTCAAATTTAATTGCAACGCTAGGTTTTCAAAAGTGCCTGCTAGCGAACCTTTTGCGCTCACTGCGCCAGAATAATCTGCACCAAATTTCGTGAGGTCAGCTAACTCTGCCGCCCATTCTAGCTTGCTATCTAGCTGACCTAAACTGCCTTGGGCTTTAATTATATTATTGGCAATAGCCGCTTGCAGGTCGATAGTGCTAATTTTTTTGCCTGCAATCACTAGCTTGCCTGAACTTGCCAAAGCTTGGTTTTGCCATTGGCTGTTGTGTGTGGAAAACTGTAAATTTAACAACATTTCTGGTAACAGTTTGCCTTGTACGTGCACTTGCATATTGATTTTGGCGGCAGGGTAGTTGCCCCAGTGCTGAGGGTTGAGTTCGGAGATGTTGGCACGAATTGTTAGCGGATAATCCTCTGCCAAGCCAAGCTGACCATCAGCAGTTACGCGGGCTGCTGGCGCTATTTTGTCTGGCGATTTATTCGCTTCTTGATAAGTTGAAAATTTACCATTTTGTTTTGCCAGCATTGCGGTGCTTTCAAAATGTATTGTTTGCAGGTCTCCAGAGAGCTTGGTTTTAACATCATAAGGCGTGTCGTTGTCAGCTTGTTTAAGTGTGGCAGTGCCATTAAGCGCAAATGGTTTTGACGTGCTCATTTCCAGTGAAATTGCGGTTTCACCCCATGGTGTGCCTGCGTTCAGTTGATTTAGCCGTATGGTTTTGGCATCAGCTTCCAGATCAAAATTCACATGGCTAAAAATTTGGGTTTTACCCGCACTAACAAGCACCACTTCGGACACTTCAGCTTGCTTAATTTTGATAGGAAAGGGCGGTTTAATATGATCTGGCAGGCCAGAATCATCGGTTC
Source organism: uncultured Pseudomonadota bacterium (assembly GCA_903846555.1). Taxonomy (GTDB): domain Bacteria; phylum Pseudomonadota; class Gammaproteobacteria; order Burkholderiales; family Methylophilaceae; genus Methylotenera. Next base: position 11,458 of record CAINBI010000072.1, on the reverse strand, counting down.
TCTTAACATCATCGTGCAGTGTGATGATAAGCCGTTTAGCCTGCATTTTTTCAACCAGTAATTTGCCATCGCCAAACGGCGAGAGCTGCCAACGCGCCTCTAGATTTTCCAGTTTAAGGTGAATGTTATCAATGTCGTAGCTAAAGGTATCTAGGCTGGTATTGGCGCTAATCGACATTTCACCTCTGGCAGGGGTAAAGGCCAACAGCGCGAAACTGACGATACACATTAAAAAGTAGCGGCGTAATATCAAAAGGCTACCCCAATATTAAAATGGAATCGGTATTCATCGGTTGCCTGTCCATAGGCAATGTCTGCGCCGATAGGGCCCAGTGGGCTTTTCCAGCGCACGCCTAATCCATAGCCATACACTGGTTTTAAATCCTCAATCTGGTTGGCGGCATTACCGAAATCCACAAATACTGCGGCACCCCATTGGCTGGTCAGCCATTGCACCAGTTCAATACTACCGGTAGCCAAGTATTTTGCACCTACAATTGCGTCACCTTCTTTAATGCCTAAGCTCTGAAAAGCATAGCCGCGCACAGATTGGTCGCCACCAGCGCGAAATAGAAAGGCTTCTGGCGCACCATTTTTACCATTCACCATGCCGCCTTCTGCACGGGCGATCAATTGTGTGCTGCTAGTCAGCGGGTAATACGCTTGTGTTTTGATGTGGCTTTGCAAAAAGCGACCATCAGATAATTGGTCAAATGGTGCAACCGCAAACTGCGCATTAAATAGATAGCCTTTGGTCGGCGCAAGATCGTTGTCTGTGTGCCTTAACGTGATGCCGTAAGATAAACTGCCGACTTTTTTTGTGGTGGTATCGCCACCGTCCACACTCTGTTGTTCAATCAGATAGTTGGCACCTACATACTGCTCAAGTTTACGCGGACCCCATGTGCGTCTAACCCCAACTACGCTGGAAGAGACGGTTTGTCCTTCAATATTAGTGCTACTCAAGCTGCCGTTAATGCTGTCAAGATAGCCTTTTTTGGTGATGGGTAATAGAACTTGGCCACCTAAAAACTGCGCTTTTTGTTCAAGTTTTAAGCTGCTATTCAAGCGCCAACCACGGTTCAGCAAATCAAGATCGTCATAGCTAAGTTGGGTGCGGGCACCTGTATTGGTGCTGTAACCAGCGCCGATGCCAACTTTAATACTTTTATTTTCTTCTACAGCGACTTTAATCGGTGCACTATTGGCCGCTACACCCTTGGTCGGTGAGGTTTCGTTGTTAGCATCTAAACTTGCAGATTTAGTATCAGCCGTTACTTCGACGCTTTTAAAATAGCCACTTTCCTGCAAGCGTGTTTGAAAAGTCAGTAAGCTGGCCTGCGTGTAAATGCTATTGGGTTGGATAGGATTTAGGTTTTCTACGATACGGTTACGGTAACGCTTTAAGCCCGTAATACTCAGCGCGCCAAATTGGAAGGCTGGCCCACTATCGGCTTCAACCAATAGCGCAACGGTGTGCGATTCCAAGTTGATTTCCGCCTTGCTGCTAGTAATGCTAGCGTTCGGAAAGCGTTCTACCAGTAGGCTGGTCAGCAACTTTTGCTTGGTTAACGCCCAATCTTCCTGACGAAAAGTCTGGCCTTTTTGCAGCCCCCATTCTTCACGGAGTTTTTGTATGTTTGGTGAGGAATCTTTAAGTTGGGAGTCTTGCGTTTGCTGGGTGATTGCGCCAGTGAATTTTAGCTCAACACTGTTAATTAATACTGGCGCGCCAAGTTCTACCGTGAATTTAGCAATATCAAGGCCCTCTGTTTTTTCAAGCGTAGGCGTAATAGTCGGTGAAAAGTAGCCTTCAGTGGCTAAAATCTCTTTGATATTTTGCGGCGCAACATTGAGTAACCGTTGCCACTCAGCTTGGTTGATGCGTGGATTATCACGCCATTTGATGATTTGTAGATGTTTTTCCAGCAGCGTATTGAATGGTGCGGGCGCTAAAATTTCTACTTGATAACGGTGATCATTATGGTGTTCATCCGCTTGCGCAAAACAAGCACTCACTAACAACGCAAAAAACAGAACAAGCCGCTTGTTCCAGCGTTGTTTGGCCTTGATCATTATTTGCTTGAGCATCATACGCTGTAGCCTATGACGCTCAATAAATCAAATACGGTTCGCAAGCTCCGTAGCCTTGCCAATGTAGCTGGCTGGGGTCATCTCTAGCAACGCTTGTTTGGCATCGCTAGGAATGTCTAAGCCGCTAATAAATATGTGCAACGAAGCCTTGTTGATGCCACCTTTGCCGCGAGTCAGCTCTTTAAGCTGCTCGTAAGGATTTTGAATGCCATAGCGGCGCATCACTGTTTGAATAGGCTCAGCCAGCACTTCCCAGCTTGCATCTAAATCTAGCGCGAGTTTTTCTGGATTGATTTCCAGCTTATTCAAACCACGTAAACATGAGTCGTAACCTAACAGTGTATAACCAAACGCCACGCCCATATTGCGTAACACGGTAGAATCTGTGAGGTCGCGCTGCCAGCGAGAAATTGGCAGCTTTTCTGCCATGTGGCGCAATACTGCATTAGCCAAACCTAAATTACCCTCTGAATTTTCAAAATCAATCGGATTCACTTTATGCGGCATGGTTGAAGAACCGACTTCGCCATCTTTAAGTTTTTGCTTGAAATAACCGACTGAAACATAACCCCAAATATCACGGTTCAGGTCGATTAGAATCGTGTTGATGCGGTTTAAGCAGTCATACAACTCAGCCATGTAATCATGTGGCTCAATTTGAATCGTCATCGGGTTGTAAACCAAGCCTAATGATTCTACAAAAGTTTTGGCAAAACTTTCCCAATCAACCGTTGGGTAAGCGGATAGATGCGCATTAAAGTTGCCCACAGCGCCATTGATCTTACCGAGAATTTCATTATTAATGAGCTGTTTTTGTTGACGTTGCAGCCGATACACCACATTAGCTAACTCTTTGCCCATTGTGGTTGGCGAAGCTGTTTGACCGTGCGTGCGTGACAACATCGGTTGCGCTGCCAGTTGATGTGATAACTCACTTAAACGCGCGATTAAATCCGCCAAAAATGGCAACATTACAGCATCACGCGCAGTTTTCAGCATCAAAGCGTGCGATAAATTATTGATGTCTTCTGAAGTGCAAGCAAAGTGAATAAACTCGCTGGCTTTTTTTACTTCTGCGTTATCGTCAAATCTGGCTTTTAGCCAATATTCAAGGGCTTTTACATCGTGGTTGGTGCGCGCTTCAATAGTCTTCACTTCAGCAGCATCCGCCTCACTAAAGTTAGCAATGGCAGCATCAAGTTCTGTGATTGTGGCAGCACTAAAGGGTGCGATTTCTGCCAATTCAGGCGCGGCAGATAAGGCTTTAAGCCATTCCACTTCAACCCAAGCGCGGTGTTTAATCAGCGCGAACTCACTAAAGTAAGGGCGTAAAGCATCTAATTTGGTTTGATAACGGCCATCAAGAGGAGACAGGGCGTTTAGGGTAGTGAGTGACATAAAAAAGCTCAAATTACGAATGAATAATGCGCTATTTTACCTTAATTTGTGTTGAAGTCGCATGGCCATTCAAGCGGGGTGAAATGTACTGTAAATCTCAGTTTACTCACAATATGCTAGAGAAGACATGGGTGTCTTTTTAGCCAAGACGATTATGTGTCTATTTTCTACGTAAATTGATATGTGATTTAATTAAATCTGTCGCTTGAAAGCGGAATCTGCTTCCGTCAAAATCTTTTACCCACATGTGCAGTAAGCCGCTAAAAAATAAATGGGTATCAAGCGCTAATGCATGTGGTGTATATGCGTTAGCTAACAGGTTTTGGGTTTGTGCGCGCTCGTAAGCGAGTTGAATTTTTTCGGTAATATTGGCGCAGTTGTTGAGAATTTGTTGCAGCACTGTTGCAAACTCATCTACATACTCGCATTTAATCATCATAATTTCATAGATCTGACGCATTTCAATATTCTCGTTGAGCTCATTGATAGTGTCGCACAGGCTGTTTTCAATTTGAGTAAGCGGGTCTTCGCTACCTTCTAAGGTCAGGGTGTCATCCATGCGGTCTATCAGTGGTAAAACTACCTTGTCGCGAATTGCGTGGAATAATTCTGTTTTGTTTTTGAAATGCCAATACACCGCACCGCGTGTCACTTCCGCTTGGCTTGCAATATGCTCTAAGGTGGAGCGACTAACGCCACGCGCTAAAAACACTGTGCGTGCGGCATCAATAATGCGTTGGCGGGTAAGTTCTGCGTTTTCTTTAGTTTTTCTTACCATTTATTTTAGCTATCCTGCATATTCAATGATCAAAATAAATTTCAATAATGAGGGGATTTTGCACGAAGTTATTATTAGAGACCTTTGCATGAAGCGAAATTAACCACAATTTAATATAAAATCGCCAATTATCGTCATTCTCGCGTAGGCGGGAATCTAGGCGAATCAACAACTTAACTGGATTCCCGCCTATGCGGGAATGACGATGTTGATGGGTTTTAGGGTTAAAATTAGCTCGTGCAAAGGTCTCTTTTAAATAAAAATGCCTCGTATTGGATTTCGTGCAAGGTGCCCTCATCGACTCTATCAAAGATGGCTTAGATTGCCTTCTTTAAACATATATACATACATTCTTGTTTGTATATAATATACATTCAAATTTGCATGTAAACAAGTTTGATTAAGCACACTAAACATAACGCCCAATCACTAGCGTAGCCTAAATGGCGCGTAGTCCAATCAAAAGACATGGAGTCTCAATGATATTCAGCACATCATTCAATCAATTTAAGCCGCATTCACAAAAAAGTACATTTCAGTGCGTTCCGCCTGCGATGACTGCCAAGCTTACCGCTGTAGTCTTAATCGCAAGCCTTGCATTATTGGGCTGTGGTAAAAAAGACGATGTCGCGGCGCAGGCTGGCGGGGCAATGCCCGCAATGCCAGTGAGTGTGATTGAATTGCAGCCAACGACTGTACCGATTAGCGCAGAAGCAGTAGCACAAACCGAAGGTGCTAAAGAGGTTGAGATTAGACCGCGTGTGGGTGGTATTTTACTTAAAAAACTGTTTGAAGAAGGCGCGCCGATTAAAGCTGGGCAGGCGATGTTTTTAATTGACCCTGTGCCATTTCAAATTGCACTTTCAAATGCGAAGGCGCAATTAGCGCAGCAAGAATCAAGGGTTGAGCAAACTCAACGCGAATCTAAGCGTTTAGATGGTTTATTAGCCACGCAATCCATTAGTCAACGTGAGTCGGACAATGCTATGTCTGACCATGCTTTAGCCCGAGCAGGGCTTGCGCAATATGCGGCTGGGGTGCGTGAAGCGCAGTTAAATCTATCTTACACCACGGTGACCTCACCTTTATCAGGCATTGCTGGTCGGTTTGAGTTTTCTGAAGGTGCATTAGTCAGCGCGAACACAAGCTTACTGACTAAAGTGAGTCAAATTAGCCCTATTTGGGTACGGTTCAGTATGTCTGATAGCGAGTTGGCACAATTGGGCGGTCATTTAACGCCAGCCAATGTGGAAGAAGTCACGTTGTTGTTACCTGATGGCACAGAATACGGCAAAAAAGGAAAGTTGAATTTTGCTGCGAGCGGTATTGATCCGCAATTGGGTACTCAGCAATTACGTGCAACATTTGAAAATGAAGATAAACGCTTATTGCCTGGCCAGTTTGTGCGTATTCGTGTGACTACTGGCAAACAAGATGGTGTATTTGTTGTACCGCAAACAGCAGTCGTGACGAATGATCAAGGTAAGTTTGTGTTTGTGGCTAATGATAAAAATGAAGCGGTTATAAAGCCCATAGTCGCGGGTAATTGGGCGGGTAAAAATTGGGTGATACTCAGCGGGCTGAGCGCGGGAGAAAAAGTGATTGTTGATAACATTATCAAGTTACGCCCTGGTGCTTCAGTGGCGCCACATGCATTAGGGGCTGCGCCGAGTCAGGCGCCCGAAACGCTAGCAGCTAATAAGCCCGCTGCTAAATAAAAATAAGCACCAAAAATAAGCTCAAGCGAGATTTAACATGACTAGATTTTTTATTACTCGGCCTATTTTTGCCAGTGTTTTGTCCATCATTATTGTGCTGGCAGGCCTAGCGGCTGCACTGAAATTACCTATTGCACAATATCCACAGATTGCTCCGCCGACAGTGTTGGTTACCGCTACCTATCCAGGCGCAAGCGCTGATACGCTTTCTAAAACGGTTGCAGCACCGATTGAGGAGCAGTTGAGCGGGGTTGAAGGTTTGTTATATTTTAACTCTAGCGCAGATTCCAGCGGCACCTTAACTATCACCGCTACATTTGAAGTGGGTACGGATATTAATCAGGCGACGTTTAACGTGAGTAATCGCGTGAACATTGCATTGCCACGCTTGCCCGACGAGGTGCGCCGCACTGGCTTAGTGGTTCAAAAGCGCTCGAATGACATTTTGCTGGTGGTCATGTTGACCGACAAGCAAAAGAAATACGACCCACTATTTTTAAGCAACTACGCCACGCTGAATGTGCTGGATGACATTAAGCGTATTAAAGGCGTAGGGGATGCGACTATTTTTGGTGCGCAAGATTACTCCATGCGCGTTTGGTTACGTCCAGATCGTATGTCTCAGCTTGGTGTGACGACTACCGATATTGCCAATGCCATTCGCTCACAGAATGCACAGTATGCTGCGGGTAAAATTGGGCAAGAACCATCACCCTCCAGTCAGCAACTTGTTTACACGGTAACCGCTAAAGGACGCTTGATTGAGCCTAGTGAATTTGGCAACATTGTTATTCGTGCGGACGGCCCGCGTGGCGTGCTTTATCTAAAAGATGTCGCACGCATTGAATTAGGTTCACAAAGTTATAACGTGCGTACTTCCTTAGATGGTTTGCCAGGCGTGGGCATTCCTATTTTCTTGCAATCGGGCGCTAATGCCCTTGATACTGCAAAATCAGTTAAAGAAAAGATGACTGAATTAAAGCATAGATTTCCCGCTGGCGTAGATTGGGAAGTGCCTTATGACACCAGCGATTTCGTCAAGTCCTCTATTACTGAGGTGGTGAAAACGCTAGGTGAGGCCATGATCTTGGTTGTTCTGGTGGTGTTTTTATTCTTGCAAAGTTGGCGTGCCACCCTGATTCCATTGATTGCTGTGCCTATCTCACTGATAGGTACCTTCGCTGGTCTATGGATTTTTGGATTTTCTATCAATACCCTCACCTTATTTGCGATGGTACTTTCTATCGGTATCGTGGTGGATGACGCGATTGTGGTGTTGGAAAACGTAGAAAGATTGATGACAGAAGAGAAATTGTCACCTATGAAAGCGGCCATTAAGTCGATGGAGCAAGTGTCTGGCGCGGTTGTGGCTATTGTATTGGTGCTGTGTGCTGTATTTGTGCCAGTGGCATTTTTAGGCGGCATTGCGGGTGAAATGTACCGTCAGTTTGCCGTCACTGTAGCGGTTGCTGTAGTTATTTCTGGCGTGGTTGCGTTAACGCTTACACCCGCTTTATGTGCCATTTTATTGAAATCAGTGCATGAAGAATCTCCATTTTTTAAGCCATTTAATCGTGCCTTTGAAAAGTTAACGAACCTTTATACAAGTACGGTTAATTTAACGCTGCATCATAAATTGATGGGTACTTTGGTTTTTGCGGCCATTATTGCACTGGTTGTGGTGTTGTTAAGAAGCGTGCCGGGTAGTTTTGTACCTGCGGAAGATCAGGGTTATGTGGTGACGGCGGTGATTATGCCAGATGGTGCTACCTTGAGTCGCACCAGTAAAACAACTGAGGCCGTGCGTTCCGCCATAGCAAAAGATCCTGCTGTGGCGCATGAGTTTGCGGTGAATGGGTTTGATTTGATCGGCGGGGGCAATAAAACCAGTGCCGCGACTATGTTTGTTCGCTTAAAAGATTGGGCCGAACGTAAAACGACCGCAGGCGATATTGTTAAAAAACTCTTTGGTATTGGTATGCAGCAACCTGACGGGATAGCGATTGCCTTTAATCCACCAGCCATTCGTGGCTTAGGCAGTTCTGGTGGCTTTGAGGTGTACGTGCAAAGCCGCAGTGATACTGACCCCATGCATCTGTCTACAGTAGTCAATAGTTTTACTGAGGCATTAAAAAGCGAGAAGCGCCTAACGGGTATCAACACCTTCTTCCGCCCCACTGTGCCGCAGTTATTTGTTGAAGTCGATGAAGCTAAAGCCATCTCTCAAGGCGTGCCTGTGGCGGACATTTACGCAACCTTGCAAAGTACAATGGGCTCGTTATACGTAAATGATTTTAATAAATCTGGTCGTACCTATCGCGTGCAATTGCAGGCCGAGGCACAGTACCGCATGAAGGCTGATGATTTAGGCAAAGTCTATGTGCGTTCAAACGGCGGTCAAATGGTTCCGCTATCGGCCCTGAGTAAAGTCAGTGATGTTGTAGGCGCAGAGCAATTGGAGCGTTACAACGGCTTATTGTCAGCCAAAGTGTTGGGTGGCGGTGCGTCGGGTGTCAGCTCAGGTGAAACCATTCAAATGGTAGAGGATATTGCTGCACAAAACCTACCAGACGGCTATCAAATTGCTTGGACTGGCCAAGCGTATCAAGAAAAACGTACTGGTTCAGCCGCTATTTTTGCATTTGGCTTTGCCATCATTATGGTGTTTTTGATTTTGGCAGCACAGTTTGAAACCTGGGCCTTGCCATTAGCGGTAATTATGGCGGTACCGTTTGCCTTAGCTGGTGCTTTGTTGGCAGTGCTATTCCGTGGAATGCCCAATGATATTTACTTTCAAATCGGTTTGATTACTTTGGTGGGTTTGGCTGCAAAAAATGCAATTTTGATTGTTGAATTTGCTAGCCAGAAAATGGAGGCAGGCATGCCCGTGGCACAAGCTGCGTTGGAGGCGGCTAGAATGAGATTTAGACCCATTATCATGACTTCAATGGCGTTTGTATTAGGCATTGTGCCTTTGGTATTAGCCACCGGTGCAGGAGCCGCAGCACGTCAGAGCATGGGTACTGGCGTATTTGGCGGCATGTTATTAGCTACTTTTGTTGCTACGATATTTATCCCCTTGTTTTTTACCTGGCTCAGTAATACGCATGTGGATAGAAAGCACCATGATGTGCCTGTGGAGGAGCTGCTTGTAGATGACTCAGCTTTTGATGATGCCGCCAGCCTACTAGAACAAAACAATCAAAGCCCTAAGGAAACGGTATGATGCCGCACTTAAATTCTCATTACATCAAACACCTTAACTTAAAGTTGGTTTGCTTGGCGGTAGCCGTAGTTTTATTGAGTGGATGTAAATCGGTAGGACCAGATTACCAGCGCCCACCATTACCTTTGCCAGCGCAATATAGTGAAGCAGGTAGTCAGGCTCAAGTTGCGGTATCCAGCACTTGGTGGATGTTATATCAAGATCCAATACTGAATGATTTGATTGATAAAGCGTTACAAAATAATACAGACCTTAAACTCGCCGTTGCGCGCATTGAAGAAGCCGATGCCGTCATGCAGGAAGTGGGCGCAGCACTGTTGCCGCAAGTCGATTTAAACGCTGCGGCTAGCCATAGTCGCGTGACTGAGGCCGGTTCTAATTCCATCACTTCAGCTAACCCACAAAGTAATTATAAGGTTCAGCTAGAGACTTCATTTGAGTTGGATTTTTGGGGTAAATTGCGTCGTGCTAAAGAATCTTCAATTGCACAGGCTTTGTCTACCCGCTATGCAAAAGATACGATAGCGTTATCGCTATCTGGCCTAGTGACTAGTAATTATCTGGTATTGCGTAGTTTAGATTCGCAAATCGCAGTTTCTCAGGATAACCTAAAAAATCGTGACACCAGTTTAGCGCTAACTCAGCGCCGCTTGAAGGGCGGCATTGCCTCAGCCTTAGATGTACAGCAAGCCACTGTGGCTAGTGCAAATCTGAGCGCGCAACTGACAGAACTGAATCGCTTAAGAGCTTTAAGTGTCAATCAATTGGCAGTTTTAACCGGTGTGCTGGATTTGAATATTGCACGGACCAATATTACATCGACGCTCATTCCTCCAACGCCACCAGCAGGCTTGCCTTCAAGTTTGTTAGAAGCACGACCAGATATTCGACAAGCTGAGGAGCTGATGATTGCCGCTAATGCAAACATTGGTGTGGCTAAAGCTGCGTTGTATCCCACCATTTCTCTCACGGCTAATTTAGGTGGTGAGAGCTTAGTGCTAGGTGACATATTGAAATCGGCCGCTCGTATTTGGACGGGTGGGTTGAGCTTGAATTTACCTATTTTTGATTCAGGTAAGCGCAATGCACGCGTTGACCAAGCCAGCGCTAAACAAAAACAGGCACTTGCGAGCTATGAAGGTGCAATCCAAAACGCTTTCAGAGAAGTAAATGATGCCTTGGTTAACCTTCGGCAGTACACCGAGCTAGAAGCCGCACTACTTAGGAGTCAGGAGGCCGCTGCAATAGCATTGGAAATATCGACAAATCGTTATCAATCTGGCTATTCCGCTTACTTGGATGTGTTAGATACGCAGCGCGTCTACAACGACGCAGCATTGGCGTTTATCCAAAGTCGTCAAGCGAGACTGGTTGCTACAGTGGCGTTATTTAAAGCACTAGGTGGTGGTTGGCAGGCTGGTGCCGAGGGGCTAAAGAATGCTAACGGTATGTAATGCGTGGATTAAAGTCACTGCAGCAGACGGCTCTATTTGACGTTTTTAGAAAAGGTAACACGCACCCAGTTGTCATATTGTTCTAAAGCTCCAGTGAGTTTGATTGGCACATCGGCATCAGTAATTTTCAACAGAAATATATCATCAATATTATATTGAATTATAGGAAAAATAAGAGTTTCTGGTTTTGATGTGGCAAGTTGTTGTGGTAGAAGTAAACAAGTAAAGTGATTCGAACTATCTTCAAAATCCAGATTAAAAGCATTAACAGTATTAGACCGTTGTTTATCAATAAATTGGTTGGTACTAACGTGTCTCGCAGCATTAAGGTTTGTATTTTTCACTCCAACGCGAAAAGAAGTATTGCTTAACACTTCAACGCCAATACGCAATTCAATTGAGGTTATTGGTTTGATACCGCGAATGACCCCGATTTTGGTGTTGTATTTTAGCGCTTTAGACGAAACGCCCACCATCATGCCTAAACTCACCTCGCTTGTTTTTTTGCTAATTTGTAAGCCAAGACCCTTGCTGCTTTCATCAATGACATTAGAGCGTTCAGCACCAAAATCCGTATATATGACATTGTTGGGTTCAGCGCTACTTTTGACGGCGTAGCGAGATGAGAATTGCATCTCTAACGACTGGTCGCTTAGGTGGAATTTTTCGAGATGCTGAGCTTCAATATTGTTATATTGCTTTATTTGATCGCAAGTATTTTTAAATCCATAAGCTGTAGAAGCGGGTTTCATCACTTGGATACGCTCTTCATTTCTACGTTGGCGTTTGT
>CAINBI010000071.1 GCA_903846555.1 uncultured Pseudomonadota bacterium | reverse complement strand
TTGATCGAGATGCGAAAATTTGAGTGTTGGATAGCGACTTGGATATTTGGCCACACACTGTCGGAATGTGTGCAGTGACAGGTGTCCCATCAGTTGAGAAAACACGAGTTTCCCTGTGTGCATATACAAGCTCCTGACAAAGTCAGAAGTTTGGCGCAAGTTGAAATCGATTATGGAAAAATATGTCATTTAGTGAATTGTATTCAATGAGTTACCATGGGTTAAATCTTGAATCTCCGGACAGCACTGTACACAAACATAAACATCCACCATTCCCACACAGGCGGGAATGGCGGAGGTTTATGTTTTTATGAAGAATTTCACTAAATTAAGGATTTCATTGAAAGTGGTTGCGTAAAAAAGCGCATATTAAGCGCAATTCTTACAATCAAATCTACTTAACGCGCATGCCCAACTGCGCGCCAGCATCTGGGCTCAATATAAATGGACCGCCACGTTCGTCGCTAGCGGCTAACACCATACCTTCGCTCATGCCAAACTTCATTTTACGCGGCGCTAAGTTTGCCACCATCACCGTTAAACGCCCTACTAGGTTTGCTGGATCATAGGCAGATTTAATCCCCGCAAAAACTTGGCGTGTGCTTTCTTCGCCAATATCTAGAGTAAGCTTCAATAGCTTCTCCGCGCCCTCTACATGCTCGGCATTGACAATTTTCGCAATGCGCAAATCCACCTTGGTGAAATCATCAATGCTGATATATTCAGCTTCGGCTAAATTGGCATCTGGCGCAGTTTTAGCTGCAACTTTTGCTACCGTTGGCACTACTACTTGCGGTGCTGCTAGTAAATTTTCTTTATTAGCTTCTGTCATGGCTTCAATCGCTTTAGGATCTATGCGTGTAATTAAATGTTCGTATTGTTGTATCTGATGACCTGTTACCAAAGAATTATCTACACTTTCCCAAGATAACGGGGAAATATTCAAGAATTTTTCTACATTAGCAGCAAGTAGCGGTAAAACTGGCTTCAAGTACAAGGTTAAAAGTCTAAACATTTCTAGTGCACTAGAACAATCTTGGTGTAATTCAATTTGCGCAGAGTCACCTTCTTGTTTAGCTTTAACCCAAGGCGCAGCTTCAGCAATATCGGCGTTAGCATGGTCAGCCAATCGCATAATTTCTCTAAGAGCCTTGCTGTAATCACGCGATTCATAACATTCAGCGATTATTTTAGCTGCGCTTTTAATCTCTTGTATAGCAGACGGCTGAGTACTGGATATCAATAGTTTTCCATCGAAACGCTTATTGATAAAGCCAGCAGTGCGGCTGGCAATATTGATATATTTGCCCACCAAATCACTATTCACTCGCGCCACAAAGTCATCTAAACTCAAGTCGATGTCTTCCATCGAGCTATTCAACTTAGCTGCGTAGTAATATCGTAAATATTCAGGGTTTTTAATATGCTCTAAATAACTACGCGCCGTAATAAACGTACCGCGAGATTTACTCATTTTCTCGCCATTAACAGTTAAAAAACCATGTGAGAAAATTTTAGTCGGTTTGCGGTAGCCGCTATACTCAAGGGTTGCAGGCCAAAATAGCGCATGAAAATATAGAATATCCTTACCAATAAAATGATAAAGCTCAGTGCTGGAATCTTTGTTCCAGTATTCATCAAAATCTAAGCCACTATCGGCACACAGCTTTTTAAAACTTGCCATGTAACCAATAGGCGCGTCTAGCCACACATAAAAATATTTGCCCGGTGCATCAGGAATCTCAAAGCCAAAATAAGGCGCATCACGAGAAATATCCCAATCGTTTAAGCCGCTTTCAAACCACTCGCCCATTTTATTGGCGGCTTCGCCTTGTAGCGTACCAGAACGTGTCCACTCTTTTAAAAAGCCTTCACATTCTGAAAGTTTAAAAAAGTAATGCTCAGTTTCTTTACGAATTGGTGCTGCACCAGAAACCGCAGAATAAGCATCAATCAACTCGGTAGGGTTATAAGTCGCGCCACACACCTCGCAAGAATCGCCATACTGATCTTTCGCATGGCATTTTGGGCACTCACCTTTAATAAAACGATCAGGTAAAAACATGTTTTTAACAGGGTCGTAATATTGCTCTATAGTTTTAGTGGCAATTTTGCCAGCGGCTTTTAACTTGTTATAAATACCTTGTGATAACTCTTTATTTTCAGGCGCATTGGTCGAATAATAATTGTCGAACGCCACCAAAAATTCCGCAAAATCCAAGCTGTGCTCTTGATGCACATTAGCAATTAGCGCCTCAGGCGTGACGCCTTCCTTCTCAGCACGCAACATAATCGGCGTGCCATGCGTGTCATCCGCGCACACATAATGTACCGTATGCCCCTGCATTTTTTGAAAACGCACCCAAATATCGGTTTGAATATATTCAACCAAATGGCCAAGGTGAATACTACCGTTAGCGTAAGGCAAAGCAGATGTGACTAAAATTTTGCGCGGGTTATTTGTGGTGACCATGAGATAAATGAATCTTTGATGTGCTAAAGGCGCTATTTTAGCAAATTGGCGGCTACAGCGTGAAAATACCTCATGCCATGACTTAGCATTGAGCCATCTCTAAGATGATGACATATAACGTGATGCATTTTAAAAACCATCAAATTATGCTAAAAAAATTTAAAATAGATGCCCTGTAAGGCCCGTCCCTATTGCCTCCCAGGGCATCTATTTTAGACTTTTAAAGCAGGTTTTCTCACACTTCGCGATAAATTAAAGTGCACCCTAAATAATATTAAGGGTAAAGCATTCCGTGGAATTTTTCAAACAAATCCATAACATTAATCATGGCGCACACCACAACCTAGGCCGTGGCTGTATGTTTAACGATTAATGACAAGCTCACAATGAAAAACTTCATCCTTAAAGCTGACGCATTTATATCAAAAAGGGGCTTGGGCAGTATATTCCAATCCAGAAATGAGTCTGAACGTAGTCAGATTTAATCTGATTGTTTGAACGCTGTTTTAACTCGGTCTGGTTAATAAATGTTGTTTTAGATTTGCCTTGCCGTTTTCACTCAAGCCTGTTTTTTCATG
>CAINBI010000070.1 GCA_903846555.1 uncultured Pseudomonadota bacterium | reverse complement strand
ACTTGATTGACGAACCAATCTCTCCGCAATCATTCTTCGGATAGAAACAAGCTTCATTTTGTGCGCAATGAACAATATCATGTAATCAAACGCAACAACTGTTCACTGGTGATGACGATAATACCGAACATCAAATGCGCCATCACCTTATCCGCGCCACGCACCCAGACTTGGCGCCCGCCGTGACTATCTTTGAGATGACCGTTAACCCGTTCCGCACTACTTCTGGCTTTATATCGCAAGGCCTCATGTGGCGCAAAGTCTATTTTCTCACCACGCCGTGGGTTATGATCAATCAAAGGCACATGGCCGAGCGTGCGTGATGCCGCGCGGAGTAACGGACTGCAATAGGCCGCGTCTGCGAGGTCGTAACAGTACTGCACTTGAGCACTAGTTTTAAGCATCAATGGCATCATGACTTGGCTGTCGTGCAGTGAGGCTGAGCTTAAAATGCAACTCACAGGAATGTCGCCGTCAGCCGTATCAATATGCAGCTTGTAACCGTGCCAACTAGACTTAAACCCCTTGCTGTCGGATTTGCATCCCACATCACAATCGCGAGGTAAATCGCGCAACATGGTGGCTAGCGATTGTGTTTGTTGCTGCTCAATGCGTGTGGGTGGTTGAGGCGCGATCACAACGGGGGCATCTTTACGTGGTCGCCCACGTTTTTGGTTGGCGATGACGTAAGCTTGGTGGTGCTTGGCGTAGCCGATTTGGGCTGAGGACGTTCACGGGCGGTGATGGCGGTGCTGTCACGGCTGATATGGCCAATCAACTGGTCGCCTAAATGTTCTGCAATGAGAACGGCATGAATCCGCTCTGGTAGTTGATATTGGGCGTATTCG
The DNA here is from genome assembly GCA_903846555.1 of uncultured Pseudomonadota bacterium. Taxonomy (GTDB): domain Bacteria; phylum Pseudomonadota; class Gammaproteobacteria; order Burkholderiales; family Methylophilaceae; genus Methylotenera. Next base: position 11,331 of record CAINBI010000070.1, on the reverse strand, counting down.
GCAAAGGCACGTGAGAAGCGGCTTTTATCAGGGATGGCATGGGTGCTGGAGAATCCGCAAATGCGGCGTAAGCTGATGTCGGTCTTCAGTCGGTCAATCAGGGCTTCGGTGGTGGGTAAATTGAGTACCGCTTTGGCGACGAAGGCGCGCGCAATGGCAACCCGATCCTTACAGGGGCGGCCTATTGCCGCTAATTGCGATCCGCCTAGAAACCGTTCGATGTTAATCATTTCTAATACCGTCACGACTTCTTGTAGCTTTGGTGTTAAGGCAAGCTCAATGACATCCAAAAGGGGGAATAAACTCGTTTGAATCTGCTGCCAAAATTGTGTTAAGCGGCTGTGTAGTATAGTATTCATGGTGGGGGTTTTGTATGGCTTTTGATAACTTCATTTTGCCACGCTTGTGGCCAAAACCCTCTTCTTTTTTAGGCCTTTGTGGCAAATAATTCAACTGGCTTGTCGAGTTTTGCAACTGCCTCTGATAAGAAACTTATTGATGAGCAACACGTTATATCCTCCAAAAAAGGTAACGGCATACTGCACCGTGAGGTGTGGGTTGACGATAGCGGGAATGTGACCAGATACAACTTAGCCTACATCAACCACAATCTGTTTAGTGATGATAATGGGCGCATCATTGGTTTTGATAATGCGCATGGCTATCATCATCGTCATGATTACGGAAAAGTAGAAGCCGTGACTTTTACCAGTTTTGCAGAAACAGAATGGCTATTTGAACAAGCATGGTTAGCGTTAAGGAGCAAATAATGCATATTAAAATTGAAAGTACAGAAGATTTTTTTAGCCGAGGCAAAACCATTGCAAGCTTGGCAGATAAAGACCTGCTGGAAAAAGAAAGTAAAATCGTAAGCTTTGAACATGCGGAAGATTTAGCTAAAGTGGTCTCTGCAGCAAAGATTGATCTATTTAGAACAATCCGTCTGCGTTCAGGTTCGATTACCGATATAGCACAACGCTTAAAACGTGACAGGTCAGCGGTTAAGCGCGATATTGACGTATTGCAATCCATCGGCCTAGTTGAACTGCACACCCTTAAAAATGCAGGGCATGGTACAAAGAAAGAAGTGGTGGCTTGTGATAATCAGGTGCTAATGGCTTGGTAAGGCGAGGTAGCAATCCCTTGATTTGCCGCCATTAACTATTGCTGCACTGTACAAGAGCCGCTGGCAAGTGGAGTTGTTCTTTAAGTGGATTAAGCAGCACCTGCGTATCAAGTGTTTTTTAGGCACCAGCGAGAATGCGGTAAAAACTCAAATTTGGTGCGCCGTGTCCACCTATGTGCTCATCGCCATTGTTAAAAAGGAGCTTCATCTCAATGCCTCGCTCTACACTTTATTACAGATTTTATCGGTCTCTGTTTTTGAGAAAACCCTTATTTCATACGCTTTGCAGCCAGATACAAACAGAACCATTATGCCGGCATCTGATAACCAATTGAATTTATTCGAAATTTAATCGGACACTAGTGTTATCACCTCTGTAATAAAATATAAAATCAATCACATAAATCGGACACCCTTATTTAAAACCTAGCTTAACCATGCTCATGGGGAAAACTCTAATGCTTTGCATCAGCCCATTTTCAGAGGGTGATTTTCCTAGCCGTTCGAAGTCGTCGCTTGATAACGGTTTGATTTTAGCCACATCTCTGTTGCGGCTAAAGACTCCATTGCGCCATTGATACACTTCATCAAGTTTCTCATGGTAGGTATACGCGTGATTGTTGTCATTGTAATAATCAACGAACTTATTTCGGCCTAAATAGATTGTATTAGAACCTTCATAGCCTGTTTTCTGTGAGGAGATGGGGTCGGTATTTAATATATAAGCCCAGTCGCCAGGGACAAAATTTTTCGGGGCAATGTTTTGTTGAATGGTTAAAAGTTTGCCAAGTTGCGTGAGGTTTTTCGAATCGTAATCTTTTTCAAATGACCACATAATGCCAGGCTCAACATCTACTAGCGGATCCTTATCCACAACCAGCCTATCCTCGATCAGCTTTAGCTGAAGCTGGTTTTTTTTGATGCGGCGGTAATAATCTAACACTCCTTGCACCATCACTATTTTAGCGGCGGTATAGCAGCCAATCGCATACTGATTCTGATGATTAAAAGCATCGCCAAAAGCCGCGTGCAGTTTCACATGGACTAGCGGTGTACCTCGATGCCAATACTGGGGATTCCATTCTGCCGCGCCACCATCTGGCCATGTCCAATTTAAATGCTCTGACCAAGCGACTATATTTTGACGCACATTCACCTGCTCTTTGAGCGCGTTTAAATTGCAATCACTACCACTGAATTCCGTGAGGCGACCATGCTGAAGAAGCGCCAGCAATATCTCCTTTTTGGAAACGGTCAGTATTTTCTGCAATTTACCGCGCTCACCATGCCCATTAGGTATAAGTACAATGCTATCGTTGATGGCATACTCAGGCCGCATTTTTAATTGCAAAGTATCAAAGTCGCCCTTAGGTGTGTTTAAGGTGAAAGTCAGCAAGCCCTTGGAGAGGTCCGTTTTTGCAATAACCAGCCCAGGCGCAATGCCAAGCGAAGCGAGATAAGCGGCCATGTCTAATTTAATATGGCTAAGGCGACTTGGCTCACATGAAAAACCAACACCCTCATTGAGGGCATCTTCCACATTTGCCACCGCTGATTTGCTATGGCTTAAAGCTTCGCTATTTGTAGCAAATGCATCCAAACAAACCCCAAGTGACAGCAGCGTAGCCGTCGTAAGAGCCATTATTTTATGAGCGATGCGCATGGCTGATATTAACCCATAGAAAGGGTTAGCGGGGTATACGTGTGAGCAAGTATGCCTTGCCATAAGGTTAGGCACACTAGATAGCGTTAATCAACGATGATTTAAAATTGTGTGATTGACTGAGTGCAACTTCAGTAGCTTGAATAGAGTGCGTAAGCAATAGAAAATAACTACAGAAAGCAAGGCAGGCACAGGAGGTTTTTGCAAAAACTCCTGTGCAACAAAACCCTTGTGCAAAAACCCCCACCCCAAAAAATCTAGAATGTATACATCATAGTCGCCATAAATTTATCTGTATCACGTTTACGAACTGAGGGCGTTGATGTGCCATATAAGTCGTCTTCTTTGAAGCTAAAATACTCTAACTTGCCACTCCAGTTTTTGTCATAACTGTAGCCCGCGACTAAATCCAGCTCTTTGCCGTAATGGTTGCTATTAGGCGCACTGCCTGTCGCGGTAAAGTTTCTGTCAGCATCTAACCAGTGATATTCAGCGGATAATTGTACGTCCAGCACTTTGCCATTTAGCGTGATAAACGTGTCTTCAATACCATCTTTTGGCGTAGTTAAGAAGGAGTCGCCCAAGCCTTGAAACAGATGGCCTGTTGCCAGTGGTGTTTGAAAACCATATAGGCCGTTGTTACTAGAAAGCACTTCACGGTCAACGCGCGCAGACCAGTCACCGTAGCCAGCGCCAGCGCCTAAGCGCCAGTAGTGCGCATCAATGCGGTGATCTCCACCGCGATAGTTGTCTTGCTTGGCATACTCTGCGGTGTAGAGCATTTTCCAGTCTGCGGCTATTTTGTGGCTACCATCGGCGCGCAGGCCAAAGGTTTGGCTGGAATTATTGGTAAAGGCCGCGCCGGTGGTCGGGTAGGTAAAGCCATTGCGAGGCATATCTTGAAAATAACCATAACCCGTCAAATTCTCAGTGGGCGAATATTTCCAAGTGGCATGTGCAATATCGACATGACCATTGCTAAAAAATTCGCTGGTGATGCGTCTAAGGCCTTCAAAGTGCGCGGCATAAATTTCAACATCTTTAATGCTTTTGTTTTCAACGGCAATACCATCAAATACTTGCATGATTTGGCGATATTCAACGTTGCCAATAAAGCGCACGTTATCCAGTTTAACGGATTGACGACCGACGCGCACTTTGGTGTCTGGCAGGCCAGACCATTCGAGGAACAATTGATTAACCCCGGTGTAATCTGGGTCTACCACTAGCGGGTAGTTTTTCTTATCCGCAGGCGTTGCGCCGCCAAATGTCGTGTTCGTGCCATCGTAAAAATCATGATTGAACTGAGCCACATTAATTAACTGCGCGGCAATGCTAAAGTTATTCAAGGGTTTGGTTTGCCAGCCGATTAAGCTGCGCATGGTCCAAGCGTTGGCTTGCTCAGATTTACCTTCTTGATCGACATTTTCATAACGCAGGCGGAAGTTGGTCATAGGCTTGCCCAGCATAATCGCCTCCATCAAAGTGGTCGGCACCGCTGGTTTGGTCACCTCCTCAGCCAAGCTAGGTAATGCGTAGACGGCAATCATGGTCGTCAATAAGCAAGTGTTAATTTTTTTGTTTTGCCATGTTTTTTTCACCATAGTTTTGTTCATCAGGGATCTGTTAAGGCTGCGTGTCATATTAGTGTCCTATTTAATAGCCTATTGCGTTTAAAATGTATTTTTCTTGATCTGCATTGACTGTCACATCGACTGGGCAATGGTTATTTTTAAGGCTTTCAGCCTCTGCTGGCTCAAACCAAGCCAATTTTTCCCTAAGTTTAACCACTTTGCCCACAATAATTAAACAGGGCGATTTAAGCTTTGCGGCTAGCACTAAATCACTCAGCGTTGCCAGCGTGCCTACGACTACTTTTTGGTTCTGGGAGGTGCCTTGCTGAATGACTGCTGCGGGTAAATCGGGGCTTTGTCCATGCGCGATCATGTTGCGACAAATTTCAGCTAATCCGCCTAAACCCATATAAATGACCACTGTTTGGTGCGGGCGGGCGAGTGCTGTCCAATCCAGATTCACCGTACCGTCTTTTAAATGGCCAGTGGTATAAAGCACAGACTGGGCATAGTCGCGGTGTGTCAGCGGAATGCCCGCATAGCTAGATACGCCATTAGCGGCAGAAATGCCTGGCACCACTTGAAAAGGAACGCCCCAAGCGGCCAGTGTTTCAATTTCTTCGCCGCCACGACCAAAAATGAACGGGTCGCCGCCTTTTAAACGTACGACCTTGCGGCCTTGTAGCGCCAGCTTAATTAAAAGCGTGTTAATTTCATCTTGCGGCAAGGTGTGGTTTGCCCGTGTTTTGCCGACATAAATGCGCTCAGAATTTTGGTTGACCAGTGCCATGACCTCATTACTCACTAAGGCATCGTACACCACAACATCGGCGCTCTTTAGTAAGCGTAAGGCGCGTATCGTCAGTAGTTCTGGGTCGCCAGGCCCTGCGCCTACTAAATAGACCTCACCCATGACGGATGGATTGAGTGCAGCCGTGTGCGCATAAATGCCGTCTGAATGATGCATATTGGCGGTTTGACTACCAAGGAAATCACAACTGTTAGGCAAAATAGATTCAAGATTCATGCTGGCAATTTAGCATAACAAAAATTTACATTTATTGATTCAAGTCAAGGAGGGGTGGTTTTATTTAAGCCACTATGGCAACAATTCCCGGCAAGCTACGGTCGGCAAAATCCTGAAACTATTGAAAAGGTAAACGAGCCATGAGAGTGAATAATAAACGTTTTGTGCAGTCTTTAGCATTATCTGCACTGGCATTGGCGGTCAGCACGGTCTATGCCGCAGGTACTAAGGATGCTGGTGCACAGTATCAATCAGCAGAGTCGCCACTAGCTACAGTTGAGATGCATCAGAATATCAACCCTAAAGCGCCGGCGATGACTGAGAATGAGTTCAACATCGGCAAGAATATCTACTTTCAACGTTGCGCGGGCTGTCACGGTGTTTTACGTAAAGGGGCTACAGGCAAACCGCTAACCACCGATAAAACCATTGCAAATGGTACAGATTACCTTAAAGTTTTTATCAAATATGGCTCACCTGCTGGCATGCCTAACTGGGGGACATCGGGCGAACTAACCGATGATCAAGTCGACTTAATGGCGCGTTACGTACAACAAGAACCGCCCACACCACCAGAATTCGGCATGAAAGAAATGGAAGCGAGCTGGAAAATCATTGTGCCTGTGGATAAACGCCCGAAGAAAAAAGAAAATGATTTAAACATCGAAAATCTATTTTCAGTCACTTTACGAGATGCAGGTGAAATTGCGCTGATTGATGGCGATAGCAAGAAAATTGTGACCATCCTTAAAACTGGTTATGCCGTGCATATTTCACGCATGTCAGCTTCTGGCCGTTACTTATATGTGATTGGCCGCGATGCCAAAATCAATTTAATCGATTTGTGGATGGCTAATCCTGACAGCGTTGCTGAAATTAAAGTAGGTTTAGAAGCGCGTTCAGTTGAAACATCAAAATTCAAGGGCTATGAAGACAAATATGCCGTTGCAGGTACTTATTGGCCGCCGCAGTATGTGATTATGGATGGCGACACCATGAAGCCGCTAAAAATAGTGTCTACCCGTGGCATGACGGTAGCGCCAGCTGAGTATCACCCAGAACCACGCGTCGCTTCAATTGCTGCGTCACATTATCGCCCTGAGTTCTTAATCAATGCCAAAGAAACTGGCAAGATTATGATGGTCGATTACAGCGACATTAATAACTTGAAGACGACAACACTAGAGGCAGCTAAATTCTTGCATGATGGCGGTTTTGATTCTACTGGCCGTTATTTTATGGTTGCGGCAAATGCCTCTAACAAGGTGGCGGTTGTTGATACTAAAGAAGATAAATTAACCGCATTGGTCGATGTCGGCAAAACACCGCACCCGGGCCGTGGCGCCAACTTTATTGACCCAAAATTTGGACCAGTATGGGCCACTAGCCATTTAGGTGATGACTCTATTTCATTGATTGGTACCGATCCAAAAGGCCATAAAGCACAGGCATGGAAAGTGGTGCATACCTTAACTGGTCAAGGTGGCGGGTCGCTGTTCATTAAAACCAATCCTAAATCGAGTAATTTATGGGTAGATACGCCGCTGAATCCTGATCCTAAATTGAGTCAGTCAGTCGCTGTTTACGACATTAAAAACCTAGATAAAGGCTTGGAGATGTTGCCGATTGGCGAGTGGTCTGGTTTAGGTGACGGTGCTAAACGCATCGTTCAGCCTGAATACAACAAAGCGGGTGACGAAGTTTGGTTCTCAGTCTGGAGTGCTAAAGATAAAGAATCTGCGATTGTGGTGGTGGATGACAAAACGCGCAAACTCAAAGCGGTGATTAGAGATCCAAGACTGGTCACACCAACGGGTAAGTTTAATGTTTACAACACTCAGCACGATATTTACTAAATTGACTAAGATTCAGGAGCATCAATCATGAAATTTATATTAGGAATGATGGCGGCTAGTCTGCTTGGATTAGCGGCCCAAAGCGCAGTGGCGGCAACGGATGTTTCAGCTCTGACGCAAAAAGGCGGTTGCATGGCCTGTCATAGTGCGGATAAAAAAATCTTAGGCCCATCGTTTAAAGATGTTGCAGCCAAGTACAAAGGTCAAAGTGACGCGCAAGAAATGCTGGTTAAAAAAGTTAAAGCTGGCGGTAGTGGTGTTTGGGGGCCAATGCCAATGCCAGCAAATACTGGAAAATTGAGCGATGATGAATTTAAGGCGGTGGTTGGCTGGGTTCTGTCCTTGTAGTTGAGTGTGCTATTTGTTTTATTGAGATTGACGAAATGGGGCGTAAGCCCCACTTTCGTTGTGCCTTACGCCACTACTCTTAAAGTCATGATTCTTGACCTTATGATAATCGCTGCGATTTTGAGCATACTGCCTAGCGCGGCCTCTGCCGATGACGGCGTTAGCCAAGCGCGACAATTAGAGCTGGTTAAATTAGTGCGCAATGATTGTGGTTCCTGCCACGGCATGACGCTAAAAGGCGGTTTAGGGCCAGCGTTATTGCCAGAAAGTCTGCATAACAGCAACGCAGAAGCGCTACGCGAGACGATATTGCGCGGCAGAACCGAAACCGCGATGCCTCCTTGGGCTACATTTATGAGCGAAATAGAAGCCGCTTGGATTGTCGAACAACTAATGAAAGGTTTTCCTGATGCGCATTAACTGCTGGCTTGCCATATTGGCGTTGCTACTAAGTAGTTGTGTAGCAACGCCGTTACGCGGCACTGGCGATCTAGGCTTAATCATTGAACGTGATGTTGGGCGCGTGCAAGTGGTAGACACTTCGGCACGCATCGTTTTAGCAAGTATCAGTGGCTTGGGCGATCTATCGCATGCCTCTGTGGTTTTTAGCCGCGATGGCCGCTATGCTTATGTGTTTGGGCGCGACGGCGGTTTGACTAAAGTGGATTTACTTAAACGTGCTATCGAAAAACGCATCATGCAAGCGGGTAATAGCATAGGCGGCGCAATCTCGCAGAATGGTCGCTATGTAGCGGCGCAAAATTACACCCCCGGCGGCGTTAAGGTGTTTGATGCCGCGACACTCCAGTTGCTTGCCGATATTCCAGCAAGCTATGGCGATGGAAAATTATCAAAAGTAGTGGGTTTGGTGGATGCGCCTGGCAATCAATTTGTCTTCAGCCTGTTTGACGCTGGAGAAATATGGGTCGCGGACATGACTGACCCCACTCAGCCAAAAATTCAAAAATTTACCGCTGGAAAACAGCCTTATGATGGACTGATTACACCTGATGGCCGCCATTACATTGCTGGGCTATTTGGTGAAGATGGTTTAGCGCTACTTGACTTACGGCACCCAGAAAAAGGCGTTCGACGTATTTTAAACGGCTACGGACAAGGTGAAGAAAAGCTACCGGTCTATAAAATGCCGCATCTACGTGGTTGGGCGGTGGCAGGCACACAGGCTTATTTGCCCGCCATTGGTCACCATGAGTTGCTAGTGGTCGATACGCAAACTTGGCAGGAAGTTGGCCGTATTCCTGTTGCAGGCCAACCTGTGTTTGCCATCGCACGGCCCGATGGTCGGCAAGTATGGGTGAACTTTGCCTTTCCAGATAATGGTCAAGTGCAAGTAGTGGATACCGAGACGCAGCAGATTGTCAAAACCTTACAGCCTGGGCGCGCCGTATTGCACATGGAATTTACCCCGCGCGGCGAAGAAGTCTGGGTGTCATCCCGCGATGATAACCGCGTGACGATTTACGATACCCAAACACTACAAACTATTACTGAATTTAAAGCTTCCGCACCCAGCGGCATCTTCTTCACCCATCGCGCCAGTCGGATTGGCTTTTAAATCATGAACGGCTTTAATGCAATCGAACAGCGCCTATTAAACGAATTTCAACACGATTTCCCGTTGGTAAAACGCCCCTTTCTAGCCATAGGCGAGCAGTTAGGTATTACCGAGAGCGAGGTCATTGAACGCCTTGAGAAATTAAGCGCGCAAGGCGTCATCAGCCGCGTAGGGCCAGTATTTAGCCCTGGCTGCATAGGCGCAAGTACGCTGGCAGCACTGGCGGTGCCACCTGAAATGCTGAATGAAGTCGCTCAGTGGATTAACGCCCTGCCTGAAGTGAATCACAATTACCAACGTGAGCATGCCTATAATCTGTGGTTTGTGGCGGCGGCACCGAATCAGGCGTGGCTGGATAAAGTGTTGCAAGAAATAAGCCGACATTGTGGCTACCCCATGTTAGTTTTGCCCTTGGCTGAGCGCTTTCATATCGACTTGGGATTTGATCTGAGCAACACTGGCGAAACTACATCAAGATGCTTAATGCATAGGACTGCTGAAAGTAGATCTACTGGCAATAGATCTGCTGCAAATAGACTTGCCGGAAGCAGTGCGCTCGTGCAATTGGATAGCGTACAAACCGCCATCGTTGCAGAGCTGCAATCAGGCATCAAACTCAATCAGCAACCATTTGCGGCCTTGAGCGCCACCATCAATCAAGCGGAAGATGCGATCATCCGTCAGGTTGAAGATTGGCGCGAGCAAGGCATTATCAAACGTTTTGGCGTAGTGGTACGGCATCATGAACTGGGCTATCGTGAAAATGCAATGGTGGTATGGGATATTCCAGATGAACAAGTCAGCGCATTAGGGCATTTGGCCGCGCAACAGGAAGGCGTAACACTGTGCTATCGCCGCCCGCGCCAGTTGCCAGATTGGCCGTTTAATCTATTTTGCATGGTACACGGCACTCATCGCGGTGTGGTGCTAGCGCAAATTGCAACACTTAGCAAAAATGCCGGCTTAGATGCTTACCCAACGCAGGTGTTGTTTAGTTGCCGCCGCTTTAAACAACGTGGAGCACTATATGTGGCAAATGGACGCCATTGATAAAGACATTGTCAACGGGTTACAGGGTGGACTACCCATCTGCGAGCGACCTTATTTGGTCATGGCGCCGCAATTCGGCATCAGTGAAGATGACTTAATGGCGCGCTTGGAAAATTTACTCAAGCAAAAAGTGCTGACACGTTTTGGCCCAATGTTTCAGATAGAGCGCATGGGCGGAGCTTTCAGCCTAGCGGCTTTAAAAGTGCGAGAAGAAGATTACGAAAAAGTCACGGCTGCCGTTAATGCCTTGCCAGAAGTTGCACACAATTACAGGCGTGAGCATGCATTCAATATGTGGTTTGTACTCGCCACGGAAACCCCTGCAGGCATCGCTCAGGCCATAGCCAAAATTGAGGCAGCGACAGGCTACCCAGTTTTCAATATGCCCAAAGAAAAAGAATTTTTTGTCGGAGCAAGGTTTACCGCATGACCACATCCCAAGCCATACAGCTGGATATGATTGACCGCGCCATCATACAAGCCACCCAAACTGGCTTACCGCTAAGCTCACGGCCTTATCACACTATCGCCGAGCAAATTGCTATTGCGCCAGAAGTGGTGATGCAGCGTATGCAAGCGATGTTAGACAACGGCGTGATTCGCCGCATTGGCGCGGTGCCTAACCATTATTCGCTAGGCTGGAACGCCAACGGCATGACGGTATGGGACGTGACAAACGAACAAATTGACGCACTTGGCCAACAGGTTGGCGCGCTGGAGTTTGTCAGCCATTGCTATCGCCGCCCACGCTTGATGCCAGGCTGGCCCTACAACTTATTTGCTATGGTGCATGGGCGAGATCGGGATGAAGTGGCTGTCAAAAAGTTACAGATTGCCGAGCTGCTGGGCGAACATTGCCGCGCAAGTGACACGCTTTACAGTACGCAAATATTAAAAAAAACTGGGTTGAGAATTTAGTGCTTTAGCCCATTAATAATGCGGGAGCTTTGCACGCAGCAAAATTGACTGCAATTTAACCGCAAAGCGAAAATCTCGGGGGCTTGCCCCCGAGTTGGATAGCTTACAATGGCTGGGTTTGCCATTGTGAGGTATCCAACTGATGGACGTACGGAGAAATACACACCATATATTTAGAATTATGTACCACTTT
>CAINBI010000069.1 GCA_903846555.1 uncultured Pseudomonadota bacterium | reverse complement strand
TAGCGTGGTGTTGGATTCAATGTAGGTGTCTGGCCGTCGCATTGCGCCAGGATCAAGCCCTGCGGTCTTGCATTGCGCCGAGGTATAGCTTTCAGCACAATTGCCAGAGTACAGCGATTTTACCCCAGCCAAGCCCGTGCCAACCCTGCTGTTAATCTGCTTGTTACGCACCCCTTGTATCAATCTTTGCTGGTGTTCATTCATTGAGCCAATATCAGGCGTTAATACGCCATTGCCCGTAGTGCCTGCCCAGCCGGATTGTGCGGTGGTTAGGCTTGCCCCGCCGAGTACGGAAACGCCGGCGTAAACCCCTGCTCCAGCCAAACCTGCGCTAAGTGCGTTGATGCCAATGTTCACGCTTGTTGACGCTACGCCAGCCCCTGTTCCTATCGCCAAATTAGCCGCACCTGCCAATCCCCAAGTCACCGCAAAAGTCAAAATAGTGAAAGCAATTACCGTGAAGCTGGATTTCTTATTGACATAACTGTAGACATTTTCTTCAGTGTTTGGCATGTTGCCGCCCGTCCACTCCACCATTGATATACCACTGCTGGCCATATGTTCTACGCGATCACAGCTTGAAGTTGTACCATTTGTGACTGTGCCAGTATTGACGACGCAGATAGACTGCATACCGCCTTCAGGCTGCAATTCGACGGCAGTGCCAACAAACCATTGAGGTTTGGCATAGCCATCAATATAGGTGGTTACTGTTTTTCTGATGAACCCACCTGATTTTTTAGTGCTTTGCGTAAATCTGGTTTTGTCTGCTGCCACCCATGCCACGTGCGCCTGGCTGTGGCGCATGGCATAACCAATGGCGACGTTGGCGCACTTCCAGTCGCAGTTATGGAAAATAGGATCAGAATTGGCACCACGGAAATTCTGGAATGGATTATAGCCAACACGAGTAATATCACTGGCTTCGACTGGCGTTAAGAAATCACGCTTCCACCTCCAAATCTCACCATGATGCGGCGTGAAGTCTCCGCGGTAGACTACGATTTGACCCATAGGCGTTTTCTCAATTTTTTGCATTTCAATGACCAGCTCGCCCGAAGACTCACTATAAGCAGCAAAAACAAATGCGGCCGTTTTAGGAAAAGCATCGATACGGCTGGACATTTGAGCTGACGATATACCGGCTTTACCAATATCTTCACGCCCATTAGTAATCCAGCGTTCACCTTCGATCATCTTCCAGTTCATAGAAGCTTCGTTGGGATTAGTTGCATCACGTGCCCAAGTCATTTCGCCTATTTTGGTGTAATTATCCTTTGGCCAAAGCACACTCTGGCCATAGCCTCTGTTGTTGGCCATGGAAACCCAACTAGATGATTTAGCAGCATGCGTAGCCCAGCTAGAATTAACACCAGATGCACTGGCGATCCAAATAGACGTGCCTGCCGTTGCAGTTCCTGGAACGATCAGTGACATCGAGGTAAAGCAGATCAGCAGGATTGATGAAACTAATTTTTTGAACATATGACGCTCCAGTATTTCTAAAATATTACTGTTAATAAGTATCCGTTTTAACGCAAACAAATGACGACGCACCATTACCCAGATATGTATAACCGTTGTAGCCGTTATATACTCCGTCCCATATAGCACCTGTATCAGCACGTTTATAGCCAGTAGGCATATCGATCTTTGCCGCATTAGCTGGGCAACCAGGGGCTAACCCTCTATATCGATTAGTCCCACCGCCAATAGCTAAGCCATAAGTAGGTGTACCTGAATAAGCAATAAGTCCAAATCCTTTTATATCAAGGTAGTACTCTGAACAAGTTTGAACCATACCTGCATATGAATATTGAGCGCAGGTTGTCGAGACCATCACCGCTCCGCCTATAACAGGACTGTCAGCAGTAGAAACATAACCACCCCAATTCCAGTCCGTTGCATTCGCTGCATTTGTTGTTACTACTCCTAAAGCGACCAATATTGCTACCAAATAATTTCTGATTTTCATTTAATTTCTCCTAACAAAGCATGATTAACATATCAATGCAGGAGTTAATTAAATTAAAACCTACATTGATTAATAAGTATCTGTTTTGACACAAACAAAAGAGCTATCGCCAGTTACTGTATTAGTTACATTAGTGGAACCAAAAGCACCAGAAGTGCCTACAGAAGTGATTGTCAGACCATTTCCACTCAATGTATGCCAACCACCACTGTAGTATTGATTCCACACTGCACCTGTATCAGGTCTGATATAGCCTGTCGGCATATCAATTTTTGCAGTGTTGGTCGGGCAGATTGGTGTAATACCTAAATATCGATTAGTGCCTCCGCCTAAAGCTAGGCCATAATAGGCCGTCCCCGTATAAGCAATCTTTCCGAAAGCAGCAATATCTAAGTAATATAGTGAACACCCAAAACCACCACTTGCACAGGCTGTATAGGCATATACCGCTCCACCTACTACTGGGCTGTCACTCGTTGCTACATAGCCACCCCAATCCCAAACTGTAACTGCTGCATGTACAGGCGCTATTGCTAACGCTAATAAAGCCGCTAAAACAGATTTCTGAACGGTTTTAAGCCCCCCCCCCCCCCCCCCCCGCACGAGGTTTTATTTGTGTCAATACTTTGGTTAGAAAATTTTTCTTGGTTTTCATATACTTCTCCTTAAAAAATAGAATTTCTTAAACACCCCTATTTTTCAAAGCAGAAGCTCTGAAAAACTATTGATAGGTGTCAGTTTTAACGCATAATTTCCCGGTAAAAGCTGATCCGGTATCTGGCCGTATGTAATTAGTAATTGTCATGCCCACGGTATTATCAGGACAACCTCCATCACTACCATTTAAGCCAAAACTTACACTATGACTAGCAACACAAGAATAAACTTGGTTGTAGGATAAGCAAAGTGTGCCAAAATACGCGGTACACGTTGTTCCGTTAACATACCCATATCGATCACATACGGAACCAATACCACCAACAACAGGGCTGTCAGCAGTGGGTACATAGCCTCCTACATTGACTGTCGTAGCGGCATTAGCCCCCCCGCAAGTAGGGATAAAGCCATTAACGAGCTTAAAAACAACTTGGATAGTTTCATTTTTGCTTCCTTTCAAAGTGAGTGATACGTTAAAAACAATTCAATGGCGCAACATAGGTATATGCCGATTGCGGCAGACCATTTACCGTGTCATTGCGCCAGTCGTACACGGTATTAGTTGTAAATGGATCAATAACTTTGAATCCATAATTTATGCACTTGTCACTTTTGGGAGGAGTGACAGATTTAGAAAAGTTTTGTGTTGGCGAAATCGTCGTTGTCGTATTTGACTTCATGAATTCATAGCTGCCGTCCATTTGCACGGCATAGCGATCCACCTGGTTAAGTAGCGTATAACCATTGCGGCCAGTTTCCTTGAACGCTGCACCGCCGGATGGTGATATAAAGAAGTACACCTTGCCTTTCACCCATGTGCGTGTGTCAATTGAGATCGCCACACGTGCTACTTCACTAGTGGTGCCATCGCCGTTATCTACGGTGTCGTAAACCGGCTGCAGCTGACGGCTGTAATCGATGTACGCACCATCCGCGCCATTTTCTGTAATAAGGGTCAACAGGTCTTTGTATGCAGATGGACAACTTGCATTCGATGTTTTATCGATCAGGCATTTAAGTGTGTAATCTGGATCACATACCATGTCACCAGAGCCGTCCGTATCAATAGAACATCCCGCTGGATAAGGGGTGGTATATGGCTTTACAGTCTGTGCAACAGGTTCGTCATAAGCGCCGTTGGTATCTACGGTAGTTACCGCCGTCAGGTTCCCAAAGTTCTTATCAATCAGGTTCCACGTATATTTACCTGCGTTCGGATAGGCCCATGATGCTGGCAGGCCTGACATGACAGCCTTAGGTGTGTATGCCAGATAAACGAATGTCTGGATGTCGCTGACCAGTTTTGGATCGCTGTAATGCGGCGTGCCGAACGCATCGATGATGACGCGCCATGAAATGACTTTAGGGTTTGGATTACCTCTCACCCTTACGCGCTGGCGATAGCTATATGACACTTCACTTGCACCGACTTTGCGCATATAGGTACGCATGTCAGAAATCAATGTATGCGTGATCGCATACTGCTGATACGCTTTGGCGTTACTTAGTAAGGTCGTCTGAAGTTGTAGCGCTAATGGATTGTATGGTACATAAGGTACGATGCCCACAGATCCAGTTGGGTCTAGTGAGGCGCTATTTTTGGCTAACGATAATCCAGTGTCATCGGTGTATTGGTATGCACCCAATCGGGACAAGAAAGAGGATGGATAACCATCTTCGGAAAGTCCCACGGTCTGGAACAGACCCAGCGCCTTACCGGAACGCATAGCATTCCCCTGATCGGCTGAAGCCAGCAGAGGAATGATTAAAAGTAAAGCCAAAATAAAGCGTTTCATTAACTCATTCCTTACATGGTTGGCATGCCGCTCGGCATCGGAAAATTCTCCGCTGGTTGAATAGCCGGCTGTATGGCTTGCATAGGATTGCCAATTGGCTGTGTACCCTTGCCACCAGCGCCTATATCTTGCTTATCTGGATTGGTTAAAGTGTTTACCGCCGCCACAAGATTTAATTTCTTGCCATCAAGCGCTACACTGGTATCCGTAATTTCACTCACTTTGCGTCCAGCAAAAGAACCGCCATCACTGACCGTAACGGTTTCACCACCCATCGACAATATGGCTGATTTTGTTTTGCCATTAGACATGACGCCTACTAGCTGAGGTACAACGGGTGTCGGTAGCGCAACTGGCATTCTTGGCATTTCGATTAATGGGCTTAATTGCTTCTTACTTTTTTTAGCAGAAGCTTTAGAAATCTGCGCGTCTAAATTGCTCAAATCTGGCACATTGATTACGCCATTATTACTAGCGCCACTACCTGAGCCTAAAGCCAGCTTTTCAGATAATTCCTTTTTGTATAACTTGTCTTTATTCTCAAACAGGAACTTTTTTTTACCTGTTTCAAATTGTTGATCAATAAGATCTGCTTCGGCTTTTGCCGCATCAATCTTGAGCTTGGTATTTTCTGCATCAGCCCTTACACCGGTATAAGGGTTCACTTCTAATTGAGAAGTGGCTGCAGTAGGAATTGGCTTTGCAGCCGGTGATATAGGTTTCGTTAATACGGCAAGTTCTGCAGGTGTTGCCACAGGCATTTGATTAGCTATTGGACTAGATTTTGTTCCTACTGTAATCGTTGGCATGGCTTCAGATTTACCGCCTAAGAACGCTGGTAAATTAAGTTCAATAGCGTTGGCTGTTGAATTACTCAGCACGGACAGAATAGCTAACATGATCAATTTGTTTTTCATTTGGTTAGTCCTTTAATAGAAGATTTAAAATTGCCTACTGGTAGATAGCATCGAATAGAGTTGATTCTGCTAGTCTCAAATAGATGTTTGATTTTGTGTATCTTATGGAGTACACTTAAACCATGAAAAGACTTGAGAAAACTGACGAATATCATCACTGGTTTGATAATCTGACAGATAAGCTCGTAAAAGCGCGTATTCAAGCCCGAGTTGACCGTTTGCAAGAAGGAAATGCTGGAGATGCTGAACCTGTTGGTGGAGGTGTGAGTGAGCTGAAATTGCACTTTGGAAGCGGCTGGCGTATCTATTTCATCGAACGTAGCGGCGATATTGTTATCTTGCTCGCGGGCGGCAATAAAAACACTCAAAAACGCGATATCAAACTTGCGCTTGAATTGGCGCGCAACCTGTAGGAGAACACAATGACTCAAACGAAAACTACCCCTTACGATTCTGCTGAATATCTTAAAACAGAAGAAGATATGGCTTTGTATTTTGAAGCTTGTCTTGAAGAAGCTGGGGATGACCCCGCTTTCATTGCAAAAGCGCTGGGCACCATCGCGCGCGCGCGCGGCATGACGCAATTGGCGCGTGATACCGGTCTTGGGCGAGAGAGCCTTTACAAGGCATTGTCTGGTCAAGGCAACCCAGAATTTTCCACTATCCTTAAAGTAGTTAAAGCCCTGGGGTTGCATCTGCATGCCCGCGTAGCATAACGTAATGTTGTAGTTATTATTTAACATTTATATTTGGCCTACCGCAGTCATCGATAGCACGGATCCACCAGGTAAAGTTGCGGAAATCTGTGCGGTATAGGGTGGATTCTGACGTGCCGCTATGGTACTTGCAGGCGAGCGTACGGCGTTGGTACAGTTATCCATAGTGAACAGGTTGCCCCAGCCATCTGTCACATCGAGACTGGATAATCCAAGCACGGTATGAGGACTGGTGCCAGTCGCTTGCACCATGGTGATAGCTCCTGCACATGTTGAGATCATTTCACTTGTGGTGTCCCATCGAGCTACCGTGCTTGGACAGGTTGTAGCGCCACATGAGAAATAATCATTAGAAAGACTTCTGGTGCCATCTGATTGATAACGTGCAGCATAGTAGGCCGAGTAGGCATCGACCGTGCGTTGCATAGCGGCAATGGTTTGGTTATAACGGTCAGAGGCAAATTTACGCCCATCAAACAGAACGCCAACATCATCACTGCCTGCTGCTAGAGTAAGATTACCTGCCGCATCAAGCGTGGTTCCAGCATCTACTTTGCCATTACGGCCAGGCGAAACAATTGCTACGGAATGATAGTAGAGAGTTGTACCAGAAACGGTTGTAGATAACCGAGGTGTTATATATAAACAGAAAGAGTTGTGATGTCCATCCTGAATCATATCCGTAGACGAATAACCTCCACGGTTGGCAAATTCAAGCATACTGGCTGCGACCATGGTGCACTTGCCAATTGAGGCGCCAGATGTTGCAGGTGTCGCTGGATTGATGGTAGTCCCGCTGACTAACTTTAATATAGCCGTCGTTTGAACATCGATGGTTGCTGAGTTGTCGAGATAAACAGATTCGATGGCTTTACGCCAAGCTTTTACCCTGTTATCAGTATCTACCCTTGACTTAAAATCCAGTGCATTACCCAGTCCTTCCATGCCGTATACAGCGAGGCCGGTCAAAATAACAATGACTACAGCTAATTCAATAAGCGTAAAGCCTGACTGCTTTTTCATCATAGAATCCCCATGTCGTCTTGACTAGGTCTAATGCCAGCCTGCTCAAGCGTCTGTTTAAGTCCAACAGGGTTATAGGTGGCCGCGAATGCACGTGAAATACTGATAATTTTGTCTCGAACCAAACCAGTCAGCATGCGGTTCATCGACACATGACCTTTGTCCTTACCCTGCTCTATCGCGCCGGCAATCTGTGAGGTTTTTTGTTCCGATATCAGGTTTTTAACATCAGCACCGTTAATCAAAAGCTCATAAGCAAGTACGCGGCCATGATCACCTATTTTGCGAACCAGTGTTTGCGATACGATGCAATTCAGGGTGGTCGCAAAGACATTGGCCGCCCACTCTTTTTCATCACCAGGGAAGAATGAAGTAACACGGTCAACGGTTTTCACCGCAGAATTGGTATGCATCGTAGCAAATACCAAATGTCCGGATTCAGCAGCAGAGAAAGCGATACGCATGGTTTCGCAGTCACGAATTTCACCCACCATAATGATGTCAGGATCCTGACGCAGTGAAGCTCTTAATGCTGCTGGGTAAGACGGTGTGTCATGGCCGATTTCCTTGCGTGTAATTTTGCACTTTTTAGATACAAGCTCATATTCAACCGGATCTTCAATCGTTAGAATGTGCTTGGCTTCAGTCGCATTGATTTCTTCTAACAAGGCTGCAATAGTGGTTGATTTACCGGAACCAGTAGGGCCTGTGACCAACACAAGACCAGAAGGTCGGCGTGCCTGCTGCATAACGACTTGTGGCAATCCAGTCTCTTCAAAGGTAGGGATTCTGTCATTCAACTTACGCATCACCAGTGACAACTGTCCGGCATTGGCTTTAGAGAGATTAACGCGCAGTCTGGTATTTTGCAGCTTAGCACTAAAATCAATCCCGTCACGCTGGTCTTCAGTACCGCGCACAGCTTCGCTACGCTTCAATTCAGCTTCGATATTATCGATAGCCGGCGCCAAGAGATTAACAAGAATATGAATATCGGTAGAAGAGATAACTGCACTGTCAGTTTTGATGATATCTCCGTCAACACGTTGCCATATCTGTTCATTAACGGTGGCATGCAGGTCGCTTATATGCGGGTTTTGAAGTAATTCACCACAAATGTTGTTGATTGATTCGGTCATAAAGCCTCTATAAGGTTAAATTGGTTGATTCTGTTACGGTAGCTTGCAAGGGAGTTCCCCAAGGGGTCTCCGCCTGCAGCAAGACTGAATATGGATGTGTCGTTGAAACCAAAGCAGGATCATTCGTCATCAGCAAACCCCTGCCCCATGCACTGACAAGATCACTGGCAGCACTCATCGCTGCCGCTGAAAACACTGACCCAGCATCCTGAAAACCTGCTAAACACGCCAAAAATCGTGGATCTGCAGTAGCCGTACAACTTGGTTGACGAAACCAGTTGTTATTAACATCGGCTGATGTC
>CAINBI010000068.1 GCA_903846555.1 uncultured Pseudomonadota bacterium | reverse complement strand
TCTGCTGTCGCCGCATGACGCGCTACAGGCGGCCGAGTTGCCGCCAAGCGCCGAGGCTGGGCGGCAACTGATTGAGCCGGGCAAGCCGCCTTCCCTGCCGATGGAAATCCGCAAACCGCAAATTCTCATGCCGGAAGAGGATGCCGTACCGCAAACCCCTCTGGGGGACAATGATGTGCGCTTCCTGCTTGGCGGCGTAAAGCTAGAGGGCGTCACCCTGCTGGAGACCAAAGAAACCGAAGCGCTCGTGCAGTCGCTGCTGGGCAAGGAAGTGAGCTTGAACCGCCTGTCCGAACTAGCGCGCGAACTGACTGCGCTCTACCGTGGCAAGGGCTATCTGTTGGCACAGGTATCATTGCCACCGCAACGCATCGGACGCGAGGCAGAAGTGCATCTGCAAGCCATCGAAGGCAGCATCGAAGCCATTGCCATCGAGGGCGGCGACCCGCGCGGCGAGCCACTTATCCGCGCGTATTTGGAGCCCTTACTGAATGACAAGTCAGTCACCATCGGCCGCATTGAACGCGCGCTACTGCTGGCGGGGGATCTGGAAGGCGTTGCCGTCAATACCCGTCTGGCTGCGGGCAGTGTTAGCGGGCAGGTCAAGATGGTCGTCAAAGTGCAACGTGATAACGTTTCCGGGCAACTGTATTACGACAATATGAATTCTTCCTACCAAGGGCAGAACCGAGTCATGCTCACAGGTCAGGTCAACAACCTGTTCGGCCATTCCGACTACACCCGGGTTTCGCTGCAAAAACCCTTCGATACCAGCAAGATGACCAACTGGGCGATCATGCAAGGGTTCATGCTGGGCAACAGCGGGGCGCGGTTGGAGCTGAGTTATAGTGACAGCGAAACCCACCCTGGCGATGATTTAACACCGTATCAACTGCAAGGCAATGCGAAGTTGAGCAAAGCCATGCTGCTATTGCCGCTGCAACGTAGCCGCTATTACAACCTGCGTGCGCAATTGGGCGTACAGCACCTAGATAGCCGTCAAACCCAGTTCAATGGCGAAGTCGATTTATATCATGACCGCCTCAACATGCTCACCGCTGGTGGCAGCGTGGATTGGCAGGACAACTGGCAGGGTGGGGGCTTGAGCATTTTATTGCTTAATTTCACCCAAGGCATCAGCGCCGCCCCTTCCCTGCCTTCGCGCACGAACGCCAAGGGCGAGTTCGGTAAGCTGGACTTCTTTTTTAACCGTTTTCAGGTCATTAGCGAAAGGGTTTCCCTGCAACTGTCGGCGGGTGGGCAATATTCCTTCGCGCCACTGGTTTCAAGTGAGCAGTACGGCTTAGGCGGCTATCCGTTTGGCCGCGGTTTTGAACCTAGCACAGTTGCCGGCAACCAGGCATTGGCTGGAAAACTGGAACTACGCTACGACTTGTCGGAGGCGATTGGCCAGCACATTTCGCCGTTAGTTTCGCAACTGACGGCCTTTGGCTTTTATGACGGTGGCAAGGTGTGGTCTTATTACGGGCCAGTCAGCCTGTCATCCAACGGCATCGGGCTGCGTGGTGTGCTGGACGCCCATCCCACGCGCAACATTGACAAGCGTTCGCTGGATTTTGAGGTATTTGTCGCCTGGAAACAGCACGATCCCAACGGTATTGATAACACGTCCCCGATGTTGCACGGACGGGTCATCATGAATTTTTAGGCGGGTCGGCTGACGCGGGTGAGGGTCATGCCTTGCGCTGATCACGCGCGGGTCATGCGGGCGTCCTTTTTTTGATTTATAGCTTGGTCGCGATTGTGAAGAAACGCCTCAAATTCGAGTCTTCGCTCTACACAATATGACATAGCCTGAGGCTATTCGAAGAAACACCACTCGATCAACGGTATAACAAGATGGAGTTACAAATGCACGCGCCTGAAAATTATAACCAATTGAATTTATTTGATTAAATTTCTGGGCACTACTGGTATTGGTGAACGCTAAGATTAGGCGCGATTAAGTTCCGCAATAGGTTTTATATTGCTGATCAAATACAGGGTCCGGTGCTTGCGTGTATTTGGACTGATGATTCAGCTCAGCGTAAGGATTTGACACGGCTAATAAAAGATCATGCAGCGCCTTCATGTCGCCATCATTAACAGCCGCATGGAGCGCTTCTTCAACCAAATGATTTCGAGGAATTACTTTAGGATTGGCTGTATGCATTAGGCGAATGCTCTCATCATATGGTTCATTTTGCCGAGCTAATCTAGCCTTCCACAGTGTTAGCCAGTTTTTGAAACCAGCATCCTGATATAACGCGCTGTGATGAACAGCTTCTTCCCCCAATGATCTAAACGTATTAGTGAAGTCGGCTTTATTCTTTTGCATATGCATCAATAGATCTTCTGCAAGCGTTATGTCATCGTCTTCCTGATTGAAAATCCCCAATTTTTTCCGCATGCCAGAGAGCCATAATTCTAGAAAATTATTCGGATATTCGGCCAAACATTCGTTAGCAAGCGCAATCGATTTTTCTTCTGACTCATCAATCAGCGGCAGTAAAGATTCGGCTAGTCTTGTTAGGTTCCAGTGTGCAATTTTGGGCTGATTGCCAAAGGCGTAGCGTCCGTTAGCATCAATAGAACTAAACACCGTTTCAGGATGGTAAGTGTTGATAAAGGCACACGGCCCATAGTCTATGGTTTCACCGCATATGCTCATATTGTCGGTATTCATCACGCCGTGAATAAACCCAACATGCATCCATTTGGCAACTAGAGCGGCCTGCAAAGCAATCATCCGTTTAAGGAGCTCAAGATATTGATTGTCTGCATCAGCAATGTCTGGAAAGTGCCGACTAATGGAATAGTCAGCTAATGCTTGGAGTGGTTGCGGGTTTTGGTTGGCGGCAGCAAATTGAAATGTGCCTACACGAACGTGACTAGAGGCTACGCGGGTTAGCACTGCGCCTGCATAGGCATCGTCACGGTATACCGCTTCACCCGTCGTTACCACTGCAAGACTTCGTGTAGTTGGAATGCCAAGCGCATACATGGCCTCACTCATAATGTATTCGCGTAGCATAGGGCCTAGCGCGGCACGGCCATCACCAGAACGAGAATACGGCGTTCTACCAGCACCTTTTAGTTGAATATCAAAGCGTTGCATATTCGGGGTAATGTGCTCGCCCAATAGTATTGCGCGGCCATCACCCAATATATTGAAGTGACCGAATTGATGCCCCGCATAAGCCTGTGCAATAGGGTTGGCTCCTTGATCAAGCACGTTTCCAGATAGAAGCTGTGCGCCGTGTTTTTTAAGGGCATCGATATTTAGGCCCAGAGATATTGCTAAGGAATCGTTAAAAAGCGCAAGACCTGGATTTTTAACCTCAGTAGGTTGTTGTCTTTTGTGAAAAACAGGTGGCAGTTGCAAATAGCTATTATCGAAGTTAAAGCCATAACCATCAGGGCTTAATATGGTGCGATTTTCCATTAGGATAATCCTTACTAAATTAGTAGGATATTAGTTAATTTAAGCGCAATAAGCAATTTTTAATCAGGGCGAGTAAGTAACTCCAAATTCTCTAGCCAGCTGATGGCTTGTGTGCTGCGCTCACCGCACATTTCTTCACTGGCTTGCAAGCCAGCACAAAAAGCGGGGCGCTCTGGTTTGCCAAAAATCATGCAGCGGTTGTGAGGGTCTAATTGAACGCAACGCACGCCTGCGGGTTTGCCATTGGGCATGCCTGGTATTGCGCTGTTAATAGAAGGCGCAATACAACAAGCACCGCAAGTTGGCCTGCAATCCATAAAATTTAGCGTTCATCCCAAGCGAATCCAAGCGCAGTGACGCCCGCTTTAATATCTGCAATGGCTAGCAAAACATCATTTTCCTGACCTTTGATACCCAATTCAATGACACCCAATTCAATTTTTCTGTGTTGGCCTAGTTTAGGCAAGCTGAATAATTTGCTATCAGGGTGTTTTTTCACAATATCATTCATTAAGTCTATAAGCTGGCTTTCGCCTGCATCATAAACATTGATCGCTTTTTCAACCAACTTTATTTGATGAAATAAGTGCGTGTAATGCGTTGTCAGCACCCACTCCATCATAGGCCAAGACATTTGCGGAAAGCCCGGTAGAAAGTAATGCGCGTTGCATGAAAATCCAGCACAGCGATTGACTGGGTTGGGAATAAGCGCAGCCCCAAGTGGAAAATCTGCCATTAACACACGTTTAGGGTAAGCATCCTCAGCAAACTGTGCCTCGATTTCTGCCACCGCACCCGCATGGCGAACAATGGGTACATCTAAAGCAGCGGCTGCCGCTTGCCGGGTAAAGTCATCTGGGGTTGCACCAATGCCACCGAATGAAAATACGATGTCGCTGGTAGCCAAGCTGCGTTTAAAACTAGCGGCTAATCTTACTGGGTCGTCGCCCAAGTATTCTGCCCAAGCGAGTGACAGCCCGCGTGCGTTGAGTATTTGAATGACGCGGCTAAGGTGTTTATCTTCTCGTTTTCCAGAGAGGATTTCATCGCCAATAATGTATATACCGATATTTTGCATATATGGGTCTCTGTTAATTTTGGGTATAAAATTGATGTGATTGATTTGAAATTTTCAGATTATTATCTATAACCATATGATTTAGTTATAGAGTTTAGGCAGTGTTCTGGCAATAACCCAGCATTCTACATGGGCTGCCCCCGCTTTTTTTAATGTTTTTGCCAGTTCATTCAAGCTGGCGCCAGTGGTCATCACGTCATCGACAATGACGATATTCAAACCCTGTAAATTCTGCTGGCAGCTAAACACGCCGCGTATGTTTTTGATACGCTCTTTAAGCGGTAAGCTGGCTTGTGGCGGTGTGAATTTTACGCGTTGGCATGCGGTGTAATCTAACTTAATTTGCATCTTTTTGCTGATGATGCGCGCTAATTCCAATGCTTGATTGAAGCCACGCTCTTTTAGGCGTGTGCTATGCATGGGCATGGGGATAATCAAGTCAATTTTATTCGCAAGCATCTGGTTTGATGAGAGGTTTTCAGGCATTACGCGTTTATACCGCTCATCTTTAAGTAATAAGCTGGCGAAAGCATTAGCTAAAGGCAGCATGTTTTTGTATTTGTAATGTTGCAACAGGTTGCTAACTGGAAAGTCGTAGGTAAATAAGCTGTATGTTGCGTCAAAATCTGGTGGTGAGTTTAAGCAACTGCCACAGATTAACCCATTAGAAACCAAGCCGCATTGCGGACATTGCGGCGCTGTGTGCCACGGTAAGTCTTTTAGGCAGGCTTCGCACAGGCCTAGTTCGCCGCCATTGTGCGCTGCGCATAGCAAGCAATATTGCTTGGCGAGCGACAGGCCAAGTGTCAAATTACGCGTCACATTATGTATTAGCTTGCGTGCAAAATAATTCATTGATTTTTGACGATTTATTGGGGTTTGTGAATGGCATTATCTTAAAAAATGCATCTGTCAGGCACGCCTCAAGCGTAATGCATTGCTAATCACAGACACTGAACTAAAGCTCATGGCGAGCGCCGCTATCATGGGTGAAAGTAAAAAACCTGTGAATGGGTAAAGCAAGCCAGCCGCTAGTGGCACGCCAAGCGAGTTGTAAACAAGTGCGAAGCCGAGGTTTTGCTTCATGTTGGCCACGGTTTGCGCGGATATGGCTCTAGCTTGGGCGATGCCGCGCAGATCACCTTTAATTAAAGTGACCTGCGCACTATTCATTGCCACGTCTGTGCCTGTGCCCATTGCGATACCTATATTAGCTTTGGCTAATGTGGGCGCATCGTTAATGCCATCGCCTGCCATCGCTACGATGCGGCCTTCACGTTGCAGTTTATCAACCAGCGCCAGTTTATCGGCAGGCTTCACCTCACCGTATACTTCTTCAATACCCAATTTAGCGGCGACTGCTTTTGCCGTGGTCAGGCTATCGCCCGTTGCCATAATGACGCGTATGCCAGATAGTCTTAGTGTTGCCAGCGCTTCTGCCGTGCTGGCCTTAATCGGGTCAGATACCGCGAGCAAGCCAGCCAGTTTGCCATCAACCGCCAGTAGCATAACGCTGGCGCCTTCGACGCGCATCGTTTCTGCCTTAGTCTGAAGAGCATTTACATCAATATTTAATTGAGCCATGAGTGCAGCATTCCCTAGTGCCAATGTTTTGCCATCTACGCTGCCGCAAACGCCAAGACCTGTGATCGATTCAAAGCTGCTGACTTTGCTAAGACCAAATTCAGCGCCAAGCGCACGGCCAAGCCCACTTTCTTGGGCGGCCTGCACAATGGCATCGGCCAGAGGATGCTCGCTACCTTGATCCAGACTCGCGGCCAGTTGCAACACCTGCTCATCAGTAAAACCTGCGGCTGCAACACTGCAATCAAATTGTGGCTTGCCCGCTGTCAGAGTGCCAGTTTTATCGACAATCAGCGTATCGACCTTACGAAAGTTTTCTATGGCGGCAGCATCGCGAAATAGTATGCCCTGCGTCGCAGCCTTGCCTGTCGCCACCATAATGGACATCGGCGTAGCTAAACCTAAAGCGCACGGACACGCAATAATGAGCACAGCCACGGCGTTGATTAGGCCATAGACCCAACTTGGTTCTGGCCCAAATAAGCCCCAGCCTAAAAAAGTCAGTAGCGATACGCTAACCACGGCCAGCACAAAGTAGCCTGCCACTTGGTCAGCCAGCCTTTGCATTGGCGCTCTAGAGCGCTGCGCCTGTAATACCATCTGCACGATATTGGCTAGCACCGTTTGTGATCCGACCTTTTCGGTGAGCATCACCAGCGCACCAGTAGTATTGAGCGTTGCGCCAATTAAGACATCGCCAATGCGCTTGGTTACAGCTAGCGGCTCGCCAGTTAGCATAGACTCGTCCACCGCACTTTCACCTTCCACCACAATGCCATCTACAGGTATTTTTTCGCCAGGGCGCACCCGCAGGGTGTTGCCGATATGAACATGGCTGAGCGGAATATCTTCCTCGGTGCCATCGGCATTCATCCGTCTAGCCGTTTTTGGTGCTAGACCTAGTAAAGATTTGATGGCGGCCGAGGTTTGTGAGCGCGCTTTTAGCTCAAGAATTTGACCCAGCAAGGTAAGCGAAATAATCACCGCTGCCGCTTCAAAATAAACCGCCACGCGCCCCATTGCCATGAACGATACGGGAAAAATATCAGGCGCTACCGTAGCCACTACGCTATAAACAAAAGCTGCTGAGGTGCCTAGACCTATCAGTGTCCACATATTCAGGCTACGGTTAATTACCGACTGAACGCCGCGCTGGAAAAATGGCCAGCCAGCCCAAAACACAATCGGCAAGGTCAGCACAAGCTCTATCCAGCTTTGTGTCGACATCTCGAACCACTGAAGGCGATGGCCTGCCATTGCCAGCGTGGTGACGCTAATGGTTAATGGCAGGGTCCAGCTAAAGCGCCTTTTGAAAGCGACGAGTTCTGGGTTTTCACTGTCATCAAGGTTAGGCATTTCTGGCTCTAGCGCCATACCACATTTCGGACAGGCTGCTGGTTGGCTCAGTCGAACCTCTGGATGCATTGGGCAGGTGTAAATAGTGCCGGCGCCATCAGCGTTTTCTGGCTCAGAAGCCTTGGGTAAAGTGCTACTTGGGTCAGATGTAGTGTCAATATATTGGGCTGGGTTAGCAGAAAATTTACTTTTGCAGCCTGCACAGCAAAAGTAAATGGATCTACCTTGATGTTGCAGCACATGCGGAGATTGATCGGTTACATACATGCCGCAAACTGGATCTTTTAGCGGTTTTAATTCAGCGTTACTTAGACTCATGGCGCTAGACTCCTTAAGTTGTTTATAGCCATTTAGCACAACGGCTACTGGCATTTTTATCATCACGTATTATGAAATTGCGCCACAAGTTGATTAAATTTTAATCTGATGTTCAGTATTTGCGCTGCATTTAGTTGACAAGGTATAATCCGAACATCAATTAAGTTAATACCTGCGCAAAAAAAAGTGAATCCACCGCGCAAGCCACTATATAAGTTACAGCGCAAGTCGCTATAAAGGAACTGAAAATGCTTGAATCTGCAACACAATCAATCATTAATACTGAAAATCTTAGGACAAGTTTAACGCATTCTCATGTAGAAACTACCACGGTAAACCGTTGGAGTGTAGATGAGATTGTCGCATTATTTGAACTGCCTTTCAGCGATTTAATGTATCAGGCGCAAACCGTGCATAGAGCTAATTTTAATCCTAACGCCGTGCAAGTGAGTACGCTGTTATCCATTAAAACGGGTGGTTGTTCTGAAGATTGTGGCTATTGCCCACAGGCTGCGCGCTATCACACTGAGGTTGAAAGTGAAACGCTGATGAAGCTCGATGATGTGTTAGCCGCAGCGCAAGAAGCCAAAGACAATGGTGCAAGCCGATTTTGTATGGGTGCCGCTTGGCGTGGCCCAAAACAGCGCGATTTAGAGCCTGTGCTAAAAATGATTGCTGAAGTCAAAGCCATGGGCTTGGAAACCTGTGCAACTTTGGGCATGTTAAAAGAAGGTCAGGCTGAGCAATTAAAAGACGCAGGCTTAGATTATTACAATCACAACTTGGATACCGCGCCAGAATTCTATGGTGAAGTGATTACTACGCGGACTTATCAAGATCGGCTAGATACACTAGACCGTGTGCGTAGTGTTGATATTAATGTGTGTAGCGGCGGCATTATCGGCATGGGCGAATCGCGTATTCAGCGTGCAGGTTTGTTGGCACAGCTTGCAAACATGGAGCGCCCACCAGAAAGCGTGCCGATCAATCTACTCACGCAAGTTGAAGGCACGCCTTTACATGGTACTGAAGCGCTGGATTCATTTGAATTTGTGCGCACTATTGCGGCAGCTCGTATCACCATGCCAAAAAGCTACGTGCGTTTGTCGGCTGGGCGTCAAAGCATGAGTGAAGGCATACAAGCCATGTGCTTTTTAGCTGGCGCGAATAGTATTTTTTATGGTGAAAAGTTACTGACGACGGCTAATCCTGAAGCATCAACCGATAAAAAACTGTTTGCTAGGTTAGGCATTAACAAAATCTAATCATTCATCAAGCTGGGTGCGCTAAAGCTCGCCACTATGTAAAACGTTAGGAATCCAATCTAATGATTCGCTTCTCACCACTGACCTTTTTATTGTTTTATCCATTAGCATTTGCAAGTACAGCACTTCCCATCGAATGCTTTCAATTCGATAAATATGCTGCTGATCGACCATTTCGTGGGCCTTATGTGGAATCTAGGCTTACCACACGGTCAGAGATTCATCGCTTCAGAACGGTTATTCAAGCAGGATCAAAAGGTCATCCAAATTTCGCTGGCCACTTGCGTGTTGTATCTTGGGGATGCGGATTAAGTTGCCAGCAATTTTCTGTTGTCGATAAAAAAACTGGGCACGCTTATCTCGTCCCTATGATGGCCGAGATTGGCGCAAAGTTTCAATTAAACAGCCGCTTATTTGTTGTCAATCCACCAGAGGATGTCGAGGGGACGATCTTCAATGGGCCAACATCTTTTGTATGGGATGAAATATCACAATCACTTCGATTGCTTCCATCTTGTGATAGTAATGCCCAACCCATCAGTTAATCAGGAGGTGCTAACGCATGCCCTCTACCATCAAAATTTAGGCCGCTATTATGAAAATACGTAAGTTAATTCTTTTGGCTTTAATCTCTTTTACCTGTGACGCAAATGCGGCAGGCAAACCTGATCTACATTCATGCCAAAAATCTGCTGGGAAAAATGGAGAGTTAGTACATGCATTAGGTATCGCCCTCTATTATGGTCATCCATCCGAGCATGCTATTTTAAAGCCTGATAACGACGATGATGATGAAATTAGGCGACCATCTTTCTGGGCTATGGGGCCTTCTGAATACGACTATTGGTATGTCTGCATCTACGATCGCACTGACTACTATACACATGCGTTTAAGTTGCCTAAAAAAGATTATTCGATATGCACAAACATCCGCCATGGCAAGTTCTGGGATAAACTGGAATGCAAGTAAATCTAGTTGCAGTTGATCACGCTACTGGTTTATTGTATCGGTTGTCCTAACGGATTCTATTCATTGGTAGGAGCGATATTCATATCGCGAATGTAGCATGGAAAATAACCATTATCTCGTTTGTAATTTAAAAATCTATCCTACATAAAAACTATATATCTCATGCTAAATAGCCTAAAACTAGAACTAGAAAAACGTAAAGCCGACGGATTGCTACGTCAGCGTCGGCTGTTAGATTCGCCACAAGCCGAGCATATTGTGGCTAATAACCAACATTTTTTATCGTTTTGCAGTAACGATTATTTGGGGCTAGCCAACCATCCCAAGCTTATCGCAGCCATGCAGCAAGCGGCTGGCGATTCTGGCGTGGGCAGTGGCGCCTCTAATTTAATTACTGGCCATCATCGCCACCATGATAATTTAGAAAAGCAGTTGGCGAAATTTGTAAAGTTGCCTGCCGCGCTATTGTTTTCTACTGGCTACATGGCGAATATCGGCGTGCTCGGCGCACTGATGGGACGAAATGACGCCATTTTTGCCGATAAGCTTAATCATGCCTGCTTAAACGATGGCGCCTATTTTTCACTGGCTGAATTCAATCGCTTTCCGCACAACGATGTTGCCGCGCTTGAAACTTTGCTTAAAGCCAGCAATGCCAAACATAAAATGATTGCGGTTGATGCGGTGTTTAGCATGGATGGCGATATTGCCCCTTTGGCTGAATACCTTGCGCTGTGCGAAAAGTATGATGCTTATTTGTACGTGGATGATGCCCATGGTTTTGGCGTATTGGGTGAGCATGGCGAAGGTTCGCTGAATCACTGTCACTTAAAATCACCACGCATTATTATGATGGCAACCTTAGGCAAAGCCGCTGGAGTTGCAGGCGCATTTGTGGCGGGCGAGCAAGTCGTCATCGATTATTTAATTCAAGCTGCTAAAAGTTATGTGTATTCAACGCCAGCGCCACCAGCATTGTCTGCCACGCTTTCTGCATCAGTGAGTTTGATTGAGCAGGGCGATGATTTACGCACACATTTGCGTATGTTGATTACTTACTTTAAAGATAATCTACATTGTAAAAAATGGCAGTTAATGCCCTCTGAAACCACGGTTCAGCCGTTGCTGGTTGGCGGCAATTTAGAGGCCTTGGCGTTAAGTGAGTATTTGCAAACACTCGGTATTTTAGTGCCAGCCATCCGCCCACCGACCGTGCCCGTTGGCACCTCCAGATTGCGCATATCGCTTTCAGCCGCACATTCTTTAGACGATGTTAAACAGTTAATGGCCGCCATTCACCAAGCCGAAAGCGTTTTGTAATGACAGCCTCTCCTAATATTCACATTGAAACCACAGGCGCTGGCCCAAACCTCGTGTTGCTACACGGTTGGGCGATGAACGGCGCGGTATGGCAGCCATTGCTGAAAAGCTTAGCCAAGCAATTTACGCTGCATATTGTCGATATTCCTGGTATGGGTTTAAGTCGGCCGATTGAGCCTTACCATCTACACTCGATTGCCGAAAAAATCGCAGAAGTGTTACCAGCCAATGCTGATATTGTTGGTTGGTCTTGGGGAGGGCAAGTGGCGATGCGGATTGCCTTAGATCACCCTGATGCGTTGCGTAGACTGGTGCTGGTTGGCACCACACCGTGTTTTGTCAACAAAGCTAGCGACAGGCAACAGCCAGAATGGAGCGCAGGTATTGCCCCGGAGGTCTTTAGTAAATTTGCTGATAACGTCGATGCTGATTATCAAAAAACCATGACGCAGTTTTTAACGCTGCAATGTATGGGCGATATCCGTGCAAGAATTACCGTTAGGATGTTACGTAAGAAATTTGAAGAGCGCCCCGCGCCCACCACCCAGACTTTGCAAAAAGCGCTCAACATTTTGCTTGAAACTGACCTACGTGCGGAAGTTGAGTTTTTAAGAAAGCCAACCTTGCTGATTCATGGTGACCGCGATACGCTAGCGCCAGTGCAAGCGGCGCATTGGATGATGCAAAATCTGCCAGTCGGTTTCCTACGCGTGATTGCTGGCGCATCTCATGCCCCATTTTTATCGCATCAAGAACAGTTTGTAGATGCACTGGTTCAGTTTTTAGAACCAGTCACATCTTAATCAAGAGCCTCCTTAACATGACAGACGATATTTATCACATCGATAAAAAACGCGCTCGCGCCTCGTTTGGCCGTGCGGCGAACACCTACGATGCCGCTGCCATACTGCAAAAGCAAGTGGGTGAAGAAATGCTAAGTCGATTAGATTTGGTGAAATTAAGCCCACAAGTGATACTGGATGCGGGCTGTGGCACGGGCGCAGCTAGCCATGTCTTACAAAAACGCTTTGCAAAATCACAAGTGGTGTCATTGGATTTCGCCTTACCTATGCTGCAAAAAACCAGAAAAACACGCGGCAACGTCAGCTTACTGGGTCAAATTAAAAACTTACTGGGCGGCGTAAAACACAGCTTGGTCTGCGCTGATATTGAATCCTTACCATTGGCTAGTGGCAGCACTGGCTTAGTGTGGTCTAACCTAGCCATTCAATGGTGTAATGATTTAGATCTTGCTTTGCAAGAGTTTCACCGCGTATTGCAACCAGAAGGATTGCTCATGTTCAGCACCTTTGGGCCAGACACTTTGAAAGAGTTGAGAGTTGCGACTAGAGACAAAACTACAGGCGAGGGCAGCTTTACCAGCGTCAGCCGATTTATTGATATGCACGACATTGGTGACGCCTTAGTGCGCGCAGGATTTAGTGCGCCAGTATTAGATGTTGAACGTTTTACACTAACTTACGATGATGTTAAAAGTGTGATGCGCGACTTGAAAAGCATAGGTGCACATAACGCCACCGACGGCCGCGCACGCGGTTTGCTGGGGCGTGGATTTTTGCAAAACTTAGAAGCTCACTATGAGCAATTTCGACTTGGGTCAAAACTGGATGGCGGAAAATTGCCCGCCACGTTTGAAGTAGTGTATGGACACGCTTGGCGCGGCAAAGATAAGTCCAAAGGGAGTTTTGGGCTTGATGATGGCGTGTCGCCCGTGACATTTAAAGCTAGAAACAAATAACACCCAATGGCGCAATCCTATTTTGTAGTTGGCACCGATACCAATGTAGGTAAAACCTATGTTGCCTGTGCGCTTGTGCAACATTTTGTTGAGCAAGGTTTAAAAACCGTCGGTATGAAACCCATTGCTTCTGGCTGCCAGCTCAATCAGCAAGGCGAGCTGATGAATGACGATGCATCGGCTTTAATAAACGCTAGCAACGTCAACGCACCGCTAGATTTAATCAACCCATACCGCTTTTTACCTGCCATTGCGCCGCATTTAGCCGCCACACAGGCTGGCGTGACGGTTAATTTACATACCATTACGCAAGCTTATTTACAGCTTAGCACCTTGGTTGAGGTGGTGATTATTGAAGGCGCAGGCGGCTTTTTTGTACCACTCAATCAAATAGAAACCTTAGCCGACTTGGCCTTGCAGCTCAATGTGCCGATTATTCTAGTGGTCGGCATGCGCTTGGGTTGCATCAACCATGCGCTACTGACGGTTGAAGCCATACAAGCCCGTGGATTAAGCTTACACGGTTGGGTGGCAAATCAAATTGACCCAGACTTTGATATGTTTCAAGAGACCTTGAGCAGCTTGCAGCAGCGTATTGCTGCGCCATGTTTGAGTGTGCTGCGTTGGTGCGAACAGGCTAGATTTGATGAGGGTACTTTTAAATAAAGCATCCCGCCGCAAGCAGCGGGGTATTAACTACGCTTCTCAAACTACGTTTCTCAACCCTCTGGCTTTCAGACAGCTTCGCCACAAGTGGCGGGGAATTCAACCCGAAGAGATTCAAATTTATCCTATTGAATTGCTTACATATTAGACTTCCAGTTTTATGGCAATTAAATTGATATGCTATGGGGTGGAAGTCGGTCAAAGACGGTATGCAGGGGTGACAAAAGCGACTAGAGCTGTTGTATTTGCGATGAGGCTGTTTTTGGGGAAATAAAATGCTAAAAACGAGGGTGATGGCTTGATTTGAAAAATTGCGCTTGTCGTTCGACGGGAGGTTTAGAATGGGGTATTTCTATGGAGTCGTTAGGCATGAAGCTGATTCGGCAAAGGATGCGTATATGTGGTTAGTTCGTAAATTATTGCCAGCAACTCTGCTGTTCATGGTTTCAGCGTGCTCTGCGGCCAGTATCACTGGAACCGTCACCTTGGCCCCAATGGAAGGTGGATGTTGGCTGATTAAAGGTGACAATAAAGTCACATACCAAATACTCAACCTCCCAATTGAATTTCAGCATGACGGGTTGCGTGTGGTCACTACGCTTAAAACCATAGATGTAGCGACTATCTGCATGGTTGGAACGCCAGCTGAAATAGGAAAAATTCAACGCAAGTGAATTTGTCAATACACGAGCCTAATCCATCCTAAAGGGGTCTAAAAATCTCAAATCAACCTAGGTAGCTCGCTTTATCGTCTCTGTAATAAAATATAAAATCAATCACAGGAATCGGGTATTCATTAAAATTAGATGCCCTGGGAGGGCGTGCCTATTGCCTCGCAGGGCATGCCTTTTTGGATGTTTTTAGGCGTTTTACTGACTTAGCTTGGTTTGTTTGCGGATAAGTTTAGGCTAGCCGCTTTGTTTAAGGCAATATCCAGCTGCATCAATCGCTCAGGCGTACCAATGTCATGCCAAATGCCAGAATAATACTCTGCGGTCGCTTTATTTTCAGCAATGGCCGACCTTAGCAGTGGTGCAAGTTTTGCTGGTTCTCCGCGCGCGATGCTGGCGAATAAAGCGGGCTGATATATGCCAACGCCTGAAAATGTGAGCTTATGTGCCCCTTCGTTTTTAAGCATGCCCGCCTCAATCGCAAAATCACCTTGCGGATGTTGCGGCGGATTATCTACCAGCACTAAATGCGCCAACGGATCGAGTGCAAATAGCTTGCGTGAAAGTTGGTAGCTTAATTTAAGTTGTACAAAATCAATTTCGGTAAAAGTGTCGCCATTCACAACTAGAAAGGCTTTGTCACCTAGCATCGGTAGCGCATTGGCAATGCCGCCAGCGGTTTCCAGCGCAATTATCTCTGGGCTGTATTGAATGGTTAAATGCCATTGGTTGCCATTGCCTAAAGCCGCTTCAATCTGCTCACCTAAGTGGGCGTGGTTGATGACCACCTCGGTAAAGCCAGCTTGCGCTAAACGCTCTAAATGCCAGACGATTAGCGGCTTGCCGCCAACTTTTAATAAAGGTTTCGGCGTGTGGTCGGTAAGCGGTCGCATACGTTCGCCACGGCCAGCAGCCAGTATCATGGCGCGCATTAAAACGTAAATCCTTCTTTAGCTTTTACATTTTCAAGCTGATTGAGCAATCTTAACATCGGCCTTAATTCTACGTAGCGTTCACACACTTTGCGTAAATGTGCCATGACTAGCGGCATGTCTTTTAAATAACCATCTTTGCCATCGCGGTGGCTGAGTCTGGCAAAGATGCCCAAAACTTTAATATGCCGCTGCGCGCCCATCCACTCAAAATCTCGATAGAACTCGCTAAAGTCATCTGGCACTGGCAAGCCGGCTTTTTTAGCAGGCTGCCAATAGCGTACTGCCCAATCGATGATTTCTTCTTCTTCCCAGCTAATGTAGGCGTCTTTTAATAAGGAGACTAAATCGTAGCTAATGGCGCCGTACACTGCATCTTGAAAGTCCAAAACGCCAGGGTTATTTTCTTGCGTGAGCATCAGGTTGCGTGAATGAAAATCTCTGTGTACGTAAACTTGCGCCTGCGCCAATATGTTTTGATTCAACACATTAAACGTATTGTTTAAAACCGCTTGCTGTTCGGCATTTAAGACGGTATTCAGGTGTTTAGCCACATACCAATCGGGAAATAATTGCATCTCACGAGTGAGTAGGGCTTCATCATAAGCTGGCAATACTTGCGGTTTGCTAGCGAGCTGCATTTTAATCAGCGCGTTGGTGGCGTTTTGATAAAGCTTAGGCGCACTTTGTGCATTAAGTTGCGATAAATAAGTATCATCACCTAAATCGCTTAATAACAAAAAGCCTTGCGCTAGGTTTTGTGCAAGCACCTGCGGTACGTTTAGGCCAGCCTCTAAAAACAACTTGGCAATATTCACAAATGGCGTGCAGTCTTCTTGCGGCGGCGGTGCATCCATCACAATTAAAGTGTGATGCCCTAAGTATGGGCTAGCCAAATGCACTCTAAAATAACGCCTGAAACTGGCGTCAGCGGATGCAGTAGTTAAGGTAAAAGCGGCTTGTTGCAGTGCTGTTGCTAACCAATTTTCTAGTTGTTGTTGTCTATCATCCACGATGATCTATCCAATGTTGTATAAAATATTATGCTGTAATTAGGCGCGACCAAAATCGTAATTTTTATACAAACTTTGATA
The DNA here is from genome assembly GCA_903846555.1 of uncultured Pseudomonadota bacterium. Lineage (GTDB taxonomy): Bacteria > Pseudomonadota > Gammaproteobacteria > Burkholderiales > Methylophilaceae > Methylotenera. The sequence continues at coordinate 30,679 of CAINBI010000068.1, read as the reverse complement.
CAAATTACGATTTTTACAGGCTTAAGCTTGATTTATGGGTTGCCAAAAAGCCCAATTTATGAGATTTTATCATTGATAAAATAAAACCGTCTGCCTATATCACTGTGTCTTCCATTCCATCATCCATCGTTCGATTAATTCCACTGCAAATTGCATGCTAAAAAGCCGCTTTATAACAGGTTTTATTGCGGCTATTTTTGTTTTTAGCTTGCTAGCGCAGGCTGACACTGGTGCGCTAGCGGACCAAGTGCTGACTAGCGAAGCCACCGTTGCAATGGGTCTCCCAAGCGGCGAACAGGCTGCCGATGCTATTGTGATTGATGGCGACAAGCTTGAACTGCATATGGATAGAAAAATGCGTGCGCTAGGCAACGCCTCAATTAGTCGTGGCAAACAATCGATATTGGGTGACGATATTGAGTATGACGAGCTAAATGACGCCTTGCATGTGATGGGGAATGTTCGTGTCGAGTTGGGTAACGCTAAGTTAACCGGACCAGAATTACACATGCAGTTGTCTGAAGAAATTGGGGAAATGCGTGATGCTTCCATCACGATAATAAGCCCCGCCGCAAGCAATATACCGGAAAATATACCGCAAAATAGTGCAGTTAACGCTAACGCTTTCTCGAGAACGCTAGGTGATTTGCCAAGCCAACAAGTCGATGGAGAAGGGGCTTTGTCGGCCGCAGTGCTGAGCGCTACAAACCAAATGTCAGCGCTTGATGCGGCGCCTGATAAAGCGTCAACAAGGTTACCACCACAGTCTCGTGGCGATGCAAAAATGATATTTTTTGAAGGGCAGGACAAAAAAAGGCTGATTGACGCGCGCTACACCACTTGTGCGGCTGGTGTGGATGATTGGTATATCAAAGCAAAAGAGCTAAAGATTAATGACTACACCGAGTCTGGCGTTGCTAAAAATGCCTATATTGAGATTAAAGGCGTACCCATCCTCTACACGCCTTGGCTGAGTTTTTCGTATGGCAATCAGCGCAAAAGCGGTTTACTTGCGCCGACCTACGGCACAACGACACTTAGCGGCTTTGAAGCGGCGATACCTTTTTACTGGAACATCTCCCCCAACAGGGATGCAACCCTTGTGACACGTTTGCTCAGTAAGCGAGGCGTGCAGTTGCAGGGTGAATTTAGATACTTAGAAGATACCTTTTCAGGTATTGATAACCTTGAGTTTTTACCAGCGGATAATAAGTCTGGTACTAATCGTTATTACGCTAATCTTAAACACCAACAGATTTTAGGCAATGGCTGGTCTGCGGGCTATAGCTTTGAAAAAGTGTCAGACAATCAATATTTTTCTGATTTGTCTACGCGCATTGTGACCACCAGTCGCGTCATTCTTCCGCAGCAGTTTAATGTTGATTATGCCGATGATGTTTGGCGTTTTAATGCAATTGCACAAAAATTTCAAACGCTGGATAATGTGTCTTATCCTTACGAGCGCTTGCCGCAAATGTCATTAACTGGCAACAAGTATTTAGGCGACATTAACGCCAATCTCTACACACAACTGGTCGCGTTTGATACCAATAGCACCAATCTAAACGCAGCAGCTTTGCCTACCGCCACACGTATTACGGCCTATCCAAGCATTAGCATGCCTATCAGTCGATCTTATGGTTACATCACACCTAAAATTGGCATGCATCACACCAGTTATAGTATGAACAACGATCCTAACAATATCGGCTCAATAGAGCGTACATTGCCAATCGCCAGCTTAGATAGCGGCTTATTCTTTGACCGTAATTTCAAAATTTCAAATAGATCTTATGTGCAGACATTAGAGCCTCGATTGTTTTACACCTACATCCCCAACCATGATCAGCGTAATATTCCTATTTTTGATACTGGTGTGTCAGACTTTAACTTCAGCTCGCTATTCTCTGAAAACCAGTTCACTGGAAACGATCGGATTAACAATGCCAATCAACTCAGCACCGCTTTAACCACACGGTTTATTGACGCGGATTCAGGCGCTCAACGCCTATCGGCATCCATAGGCCAGCGTTATTATTTTGTCGATCAAAAAGTTGCGCTTGATTATAATAATGCGGCGACCTACCGTAAAAGTAATAGCTCGGACATTATTGCTGGGTTCAGTACGCATTTAAAAACCAGTTGGAAATTAGATGCTTTTTGGCAATACAACACAGCTGATTCACGCTCGGTACGTCGGACGTTTACCAGTCGTTATAATCCAGAACCTGGTAAAACACTCAATGTGAGTTACAGTAACAGAAGTGATTTAACCGCCGCCGCTTTAGGTACCGACATCGATCAATTCGATATCTCGGCACAATGGCCGCTGAGCCCTGGTTGGTACGGCATTGGCCGCACTAACTATTCCTTGCGAGATAAACACATCATCGAAACCTTGGCAGGGGTAGAATATAATGCAGGTTGCTGGCAAACTAGAACAGTTATTCAGCGCGTGAGCACCGCCACAGCACAAGCTAACTATGCTTTATTTTTTCAGGTTGAGTTAGGTGGTATTGCCTCCATAGGCTCAAATCCACTCACCATAATCAAGCGTAACATTCCAGGTTATGTCAAGACCGGCCTGATTCCTGAACCCTATTAACAACCTTATTACGAGTTATTATTTTGCGCCACTTAAAACATTTATTATTGCTAGCATGTGCAACATTTACCTTAGCCTATATGCCGATTGGCAGCATCCATGCGCAGGCGGCAGAGGTGGTTAAGCTAGATCGCATCGTGGCCATTGTTGATCAAACCGTGGTGACTGAACAAGAGCTAGAAAATCGCATCCGCACGGTGACCGCGCAATTCAAAAAACAAGGTACTGAGTTACCCGAAGATAATATTTTGCGTAAACAAATTTTAGAGCGGCTGATTACCGACACTTTGCAGTTGCAATATGCGGCTCAGACTGGGCTTAAAATTGACGATAATCAACTCGATAGAACCGTAGAACGTATTGCAGAGCAAAACCAAATGACGCTCACGGAATTTAGTGAGGCGCTGGCTAAAGATGGCGTGAGTATGCGCAAATTCAGGGCAGATATTCGTAGCGAAATCACCATTGCACGGCTGCGTGAGCGTGAGGTGGATAGCCGTGTCAATGTGAGTGAATCTGAAATAGACAACTTTTTAACCACGCAAGCCGCAGCGAATGAAAACCAAGATGAATTTGAAATATCACATATTTTAATTCGCACTCCAGAAGAAGGCGCAACGGAAGAGATACAAAAAGCTAAAACAAAAGTAGATGAGGCGATTAAAGCACTACAAGCTGGCACAAGCTTTGCCAAAGTGTCTGCCAGCTTTTCAGATGCACCGAATGCCTTAGAGGGCGGTAACTTAGGCTGGAAAAATGGCCAACAAATGCCTGCATTATTTTTAGATGCCTTAAAATCACTGCAAGTGGGTGAGTTTTCACCGCCCTTGCGCAGCCCCAATGGCTTTCACATACTTAAACTGACCAATAAGCGTGGCGGCAGCTCTCCATTAGTGATTGAGCAAACGCACGCGCGCCATATCCTTATCAAGCTTTCAGAAGTCACCACTGAAGCAGAGGGTAAGCAAAAAATGGATGGCATTAAAGAGCGCTTAGACAATGGCGAAAAATTTGAAGTACTCGCCCGTCAATTTTCAGAAGATACCAGCGCGTCAAATGGCGGTGATTTAGGCTGGGTGAATCCTGGTGATACCGTTCCGCAGTTTGAAAAAGCCATGAATGAGCTTAAATACAATGAAATTAGCGCGCCTGTTCGCAGCCAGTTTGGTTGGCATATTATTCAGGTGATTGAGCGCCGCAAACAAGATATGAGTAAAGAAGCGGCGCGCTTAAAAGCACGCCAGGAAATTCGCGCCAGAAAAGCTGACGAAGCTTATCAAGATTGGATACGTGAGTTACGTGACCGCGCTTATGTAGAATTAAAGCTTGAAGACAAGTTCTAATTGTTTTTCAGCCAAAAAACAACATTCAAGTGAGTAAAATGTTGCCTTGCATCGCCATTACTGCAGGTGAGCCTGCTGGCATAGGGCCAGATTTGTGCGTCATGCTGGCGCATAGGCCGCTTAACGCAAACATCGTGGTCATTGCCGATGCTAACATGCTTAAAGCGCGCGCAGCACAACTTCAGTTAACGCTAAAAATCAATCCTTATGTTGAAGGCTCAACACAACAACACCTTGGCGATGGTTCCCTCACGGTTTTGCATCAGGCACTCAATCGCCCCGTTGTCGCTGGCGTGCTCAATGCACTTAATAGTCAATATGTCCTTAATACTTTAACTGCAGCAGGATTAGGCTGTATGAGTCATCAGTTTGATGCCATGATGACCGCGCCAGTGCATAAAGGCAGCATCAATGATGCTGGCATTACCTTTAGCGGCCATACTGAATTTTTAGCGGAGCTTACCAATACCCCGCAAGTGGTAATGATGTTGGTAGGTGGCGGCATGCGAGTGGCATTGGCAACTACGCATTTAGCGCTTAAAGACGTGCCCGCAGCTATTACAAAAAATAGCCTAGAAACCACTATTCGTATTTTGCATGATGATTTAGTGCGAAAATTTGGGCTAAGCAAGCCGCGTATTTTAGTGGCGGGCTTAAACCCTCACGCTGGTGAAGATGGCTATTTAGGCCGTGAAGAAATTGACATTATCAACCCTGTGCTAGAAAAACTACGCGCTGAAGGCATGAATCTGGTCGGCGCTTTACCAGCTGATACTTTATTTGCCAAGCATCATTTAGCTAAAGCCGATGCCGTGCTGGCGATGTATCACGACCAAGGTTTACCAGTGCTCAAATATGCCAGTTTTGGCGAAGGGGTCAATGTGACGCTGGGCTTACCGATTATTCGCACCTCGGTTGATCACGGTACGGCCTTAGATTTAGCGGGCACTGGTCACATTGAAATTGGTAGCATGTTGGCGGCTATTGAGTTGGCAGTTGCGCTGGCGAACAATAAGTTGCTGGCGGACAATCAATTGAAGAACATAAATTACATCACATGAAACACATCGCAAAAAAACGCTTTGGCCAAAACTTTTTGACAGATCAAGGCGTTATTGCCAGTTTAGTAGAGGCTATCTCACCCAAAATGGATGACCTTTTGGTTGAAATTGGCCCAGGTTTAGGCGCGCTTACCAAGCCCTTATTACAACGTTTAAAGCTTTTACATGTGGTTGAAGTAGACCGCGACATTATCGCTTGGATGCAAACTGAGTATAGAAAGCCAGCCTACAGCAGCAACGCCATTGAAATTCATAACGCTGATGCGCTGAAGTTTGACTTCACCCAGCTTGCCGATAAAATATCTGGTAGTCATTTGCGCGTCACCGGTAATTTGCCTTACAACATCTCAACCCCCATTTTGTTCCACCTGCTCGATAACGTGACGCACATTACCGACATGCACTTTATGCTGCAAAAAGAAGTGGTGGAGCGCATGGTGGCGAGTCCATCAACACCTGCTTATGGCCGTTTAAGCGTGATGCTGCAATACCGTTTAAAAATGGATTATTTAATCACCGTGCCGCCAGAAGCGTTTGAGCCAGCGCCAAAAGTTGAATCCGCCTTTGTGCGTTGTGTGCCGCACGCCACGCTACCATTTGTGGCAAAAGATGAAGTCATGTTTGCTAAAGTAGTCTTAGCTGCCTTTGGCCAGCGCCGTAAAACCTTACGCAACACGCTAAAAGGCTTACTTGAAGATGATGGTTTTATTGCGCTGAATATCAATTCGCAACTGCGGGCAGAGAATTTAAGCGTGGCAGATTTTGTACGGATTAGTAACTTTCTAACACAGGCTTAACCGCATCTCGGCATTAGCAACACATGTATCGAATGTTATAATTAGCACCAGTTTTTATTCTACTATTTTTCAAGGTTTAACATTATGCGTATCATTCTTTTAGGCGCTCCGGGCGCAGGCAAAGGCACACAAGCCACCTTTATCAAACAACACTTTAATATTCCGCAAATCTCAACTGGCGACATGCTCCGTGCCGCAGTTAAAGCCGGCACACCGCTAGGCCTAGAAGCAAAAAGCTTTATGGATAGCGGCGGTTTAGTGCCAGATGCAGTGATTATCGGCATGGTAAACGAACGTATTAAAGAAGCCGATTGTGCCAACGGTTTTTTATTCGACGGCTTTCCACGCACTATTACACAAGCTGAAGCCATGAAAAACGGCGGCGTAACGATTGATTACGTAGTAGAAATCGACGTGCCAGACAGCGCCATTATGGAGCGCATGACAGGTCGCCGTAGTCACCCAGCCAGCGGCCGCACCTATCACGTAAAATTTAACCCACCAAAAGTAGCAGGCAAAGACGACATCACAGGTGAAGACCTAGTACAACGCGCTGACGAAGCGCCAGATGTCGTCAATAAACGCTTGGTTGAATACCACGACCAAACAGAACCGCTAGTTGAATATTACGGCAGCTGGGCAAAAAGCGACACCGTTGGCGCGCCAAAACATGTGAAAATAAATGGTTTGGGCGAGCTTGAAACGATTAAGGCTAATATTTTTGCGGCTTTAAAATAACTAGGTATGATTTGGCATGGTTTGGTGTGCAAATAAAAACATTTTGCACACCCTAATCGCTTAATAAGCATGCCCTGCGAGCCAATAGAGACGCGCTTCGCAGGGCATGTATTTTGCATACCTACCTGCTTAAATGTTAAGTAGGCGCCGATTAAATCCGTTCGTGGTGAGCTTGTCGAACCATGCTTGATTTTTCACTTTAAAAATCAGTATGTTAAAAGCACCCTTCGACAAGCTCAGGGCGAACGGTTGAATAAATCAGTGCTTCCCTAACACTCCGCCCTAGCCAAATCCACGCAACAAACACCTGCGGTTCACGGTATAATTTCGCTATTCATTCAATCTTCAAGAATAGCTAAATTATGCAACAGCAGTACCCTTTCAAAGACATCGAACAATCCGCCCAAGCTTATTGGGAAGCCAATCAGTCATTTGCCGCTTCTGAATCTTCAGATAAACCAAAATACTATTGTTTATCCATGTTTCCGTATCCTTCTGGCCGTTTACACATGGGCCATGTGCGCAACTACACTATTGGCGACGTATTGAGCCGCTTTCATAAAATGAAGGGCTTTAACGTGATGCAGCCTATGGGTTGGGATGCGTTTGGTTTGCCGGCTGAAAATGCGGCGATTAAGCATGAAACGGCGCCGGCAAAATGGACTTATGAAAACATAGAGCACATGAAAACGCAGCTTAAACAATTAGGTTTAGGCGTGGATTGGAACCGTGAAATTGCCACATGCAAGCCAGAATATTACCAATGGGAGCAGTGGCTATTTACTGAGCTTTTCAAAAAAGGTTTGATCTACAAAAAAACGTCTACCGTTAATTGGGATCCTGTTGACGGCACTGTGCTGGCGAATGAGCAAGTGATTGACGGTCGTGGCTGGCGCAGTGGCGCGCTGGTAGAAAAGCGTGAGATTCCGCAGTATTTTATGAAAATTACCGCCTATGCCGAAGAATTGCTGAATGATTTAGACACGCTAGACGGCTGGCCTGAGCAGGTGAAAACCATGCAGCGCAACTGGATAGGCAAAAGCTTCGGTTGCGAGGTTGAGTTTCCTATCGTCGGCCAAGCGGGCAACTTAAAAGTGTACACCACACGTCCAGATACATTGATGGGCGCGACTTACGTAGCGGTGGCGGCAGAACACGCATTGGCCACGCAAGCGGCGCAAAATAATCCAGCATTGGCTGACTTTATCGCTGAATGCAAACGCGGTAGCGTAGCGGAAGCCGATGTGGCGACCGCTGAGAAAAAAGGCATGGCGACTGGCTTGTTTGTTACGCACCCTTTGAATGGTGAAAAATTACCAGTTTGGGTGGCTAATTATGTATTGGCCAGTTATGGCGAAGGTGCGGTAATGGCTGTGCCTGCGCATGACGACAGAGATTTTGAATTTGCCAATAAATATGGTTTGGCGATTAAAGCGGTCATTCAAAAAACTGACGATGACATTTTGCCTATGACGGATCATGGTGTTTTGTTTAATTCCAGCGCCTTTGATGGCTTGGATTTTGAACAAGCTTCAGATGCTATTTCATCAGCATTAAGCGCAGATAACCTAGGCAAAAAACGCACGCAATATCGTTTACGCGACTGGGGTATTTCACGCCAACGCTATTGGGGTTGCCCAATTCCGATTGTGCATTGTGCAAGCTGTGGCGAAGTGCCTGTGCCAGTTGAACAATTACCAGTGGTCTTGCCAGAAGATGTCATCATGGATGGCGTAGGTTCGCCGATTAAAAAAGACCCTAGCTTTTACGAAACCACCTGCCCTAGATGTGGCGGCAAAGCCACGCGCGAAACTGATACGTTAGATACGTTTTTTGAATCTTCGTGGTATTTTGCTCGCTACGCCAGTTTTGATAGCAATACGGCAATGGTGGATGAGCGCGCCAATTATTGGTTGCCAGTTGACCAATATGTAGGCGGCATTGAGCATGCGATTTTGCATTTACTTTACGCACGTTTCTTTAATAAATTGATGCGTGATGTCGGTTTAATTAAAAATGATGAGCCATTTATCAACTTGCTCACGCAAGGTATGGTGCTAAAAGATGGCACTAAAATGAGCAAATCTAAAGGCAATACGGTTGACCCGCAAGAGCTGATTGATAATTACGGTGCAGATACTGCACGCTTATTTATGATGTTCGCCGCACCGCCTGAGCAAAGCTTAGAATGGGCTGATAGTGGCGTAGAAGGCGCGAATCGCTTTTTACGAAGGCTTTGGAAAGCGGTTTATGACCACGTTAATCTTGGTGAGATTGCGGCTTATAGCTCAGAAAATTCTTCAGTGGAATTAAGCGCAGAACTTAAAAGCATACGTTTACAGTTACACCTGACGATTGAAAAAGTGGCAGACGATTACGCTCGCCGTCATAGTTTCAATACCGCTATTTCATCGGTAATGGAGTTAATGAATGCGCTGGCTAAAATAGAGAGCACTGATATTGTTACGCGCCAAGTGCGCCAAGAAGTGCTGCAAAATGTCGCGCTTTTGTTGTCGCCCATCGTGCCACATATTTGTCAGGAAATGTGGGCCGAATTATGCCCAGCTAGCCATATTTTAGAAGCGAGTTGGCCAAGCGCAGACCAAGCCGCGATGGTGCAAGATACAGTAGACTACGTAATTCAGGTGAATGGTAAATTGCGCGGCAGCATTACCGTGGCTAAAACTGAAAGCAAAGAAGCTTTGGAAACATTGGCGTTAGCGCAACCGTTTGTGCAAAAATTCATCGCAGAAAACATGACGCTGCGCAAAATTGTCGTAGTGCCGAACAAGCTCATTAACATTGTGGTGGGATAATTTATGCTAAATAGTCACATGCAGCAAAACCGATTCAAAAACATTAGCCTGCGGGCAAGTTTAGGTTTGGCGCTGGCATTAAGCTTAACGCTTGCAGCTTGCGGCTTTCAGTTGCGCGGAGTGGCTGAATTATCTTTCAAAACGCTATATATTCAAGGTGGTGCATTGAGTATTTCTAGAGAGCTTAACCAGTCATTTAAATCCAATGGCATTCAAGTGGTTAAAGAAGCCGCAGACGCTGAGCTGTTACTAGAAATGCTAGGCGAAATCAATGATAAGCGCATTTTGTCGTTAAGCGGTGGTGGTGTGGTGCGTGAATATGAACTTAATTATAGCGTGAATTTTAGAACACGAGCACCAGCAAGCCCAACGTGGAGTGCCGTGCAAACGGTGCAATTGCGCCGAGACTTTTCATATAATGATAATGCCTTACTCGGCAAGCAAGATGAAGAAGCCAAACTCAATGCGGACATGCGCAGTGATGCGATTCGTGAGATTATGCGCCGCTTAACTGCAATTAAGCCTGCCGTAAACTAGCTGGATTTTTATGCGTTTAGCACTGCCTCAATTAGCAATCCACCTAAAACAAGGTTTACAGGCACTTTATGTGCTGGTGGGGGATGAAGCTCTGGCACAGCGCGAAAGTTTAGATGCTATTCGTGCCGCAGCGCGCACACAGGGTTTTGATGAGCGCAATAGTTTAATGGTTGAGCGATATTTTAATTGGCAGGAAATTCAATCTTATGGTCAATCAATCTCGCTATTTGCCAGTCGTCGATTATTAGAAATCAATATTCCCAATGGCAAGCCTGGCGTTGACGGTGGCAAAGCCTTGCAAGCGTTGGCTAATAAGGCGATTCCTGATACTTGCGTTGTGATTATTCTGCCAAAATTAGAGCGCGAGGCCAAAAATAGCGCTTGGTTTACTGCATTAGAAAAACAAGCGGTGACGATTACCCTTGATGAAGTCACTGCGGCTAATCTACCCAAATGGATTGCCAACAGACTCGCGCAACAAGGTCAGCGCACTAGTCAGCAAACACTGGAGTTTTTAGCGTATCAGATTGAAGGTAATTTACTGGCAGCCGATCAGGAAGTGCAAAAGCTAGGTTTGCTCTATCCGCAAGGCGAATTAACCGATGCGGTGGTGCGTGAGGCGGTGCTTAATGTTTCGCGCTACGATGCGTTTCAATTAGGTGAGGCGGTGCTGGCAGGTGATACTGAGCGCACAGTGCGTATTCTACAAGGCTTGCAGGATGAAGGTGAAAATGCGGTTGCGGTGATGAACCCGTTGATGTGGGCGCTGCGACCTTTGATACACATTAAACAGGCAGAAGCGCGTGGTGAAAATGTAGCCAATGCCATGACTAATGCGCGTATTTATGGCGATAAACAAGCCTTGGTGAAGAGGGCGCTGTCCAGATTAAGCTTGCGTCAATTAGATGCAGCTTTGCAAAAACTGGCAGATATTGATAGAACTGCTAAAGGCGTGATGATGGGCGACGCTTGGCTGGAAATTTCTAGGCTTTGCTTTGGGTTGGCAAAAGTTCGCGGGCGCTAACGCTCTAAACTGTTCAACTTATACGAAAAGTTATCTTTAAGGAAGTGCTGATTTATTCAACCGTTCGCCCTGAGCTTGTCGAAGGGTGCTTTTAACATGCTGATTTTTAAAGTGAAAAATCAAGCATGGTTCGACAAGCTCACCACGAACGGATTTAATCAGCGCCTACTTAATTAATTGCACAGTAATTTCAGGATAATTGAATGAAAAAAATACTCTTCGCTTTGCTACTTAGTTATTCATATGGCGCATTCGCTACAGTTGTCAGTCAATCGACACTATTAGAAGTGCAGTATTTGTTTAAGGCGCTAGAAAATTCAGGTTGCACATTTAATCGCAACGGCAGCTGGTATTCTGCTGCCGAGGCGAGCGTACATTTGCAGAAAAAATATAAATACCTGATCGATCATAATTCCATTAGTAATACAGAAAGCTTTATTGATAACGCAGCCACGAAAAGTAGTTTTAGCGGCAAGGCTTATGAGGTAAAGTGCAATGAAGCCAAACCCATTGAAAGTAGGCAATGGTTTATTACAACCCTCAAAAATTATCGTATAGAACATCATGACTAATACTATTCAACAATACATGCTAAACATGGGTATCGAAGCCCGCAAAGCCTCGCGTTTGATGGCAAGCGCCGATACCAACATCAAAAACCAAGCGCTATTACATATAGCTGCGGCAATTCTGCGTGAAAAAACCGCATTATTAGCCGCGAATAAGTTGGATTTAGATGTGGCACGCGCCAATGGGCTTGATGAGGCGATGTTGGATAGACTCACCATTACCGACAAATCCATCAACACCATGATTGAAGGATTAACGCAAATCGCCAACCTTGCTGACCCAATTGGTGAAATGACTGATTTCAAATATCGGCCTAGCGGAATACAAATAGGTAAAATGCGCGTGCCACTCGGTGTGATCGGTATTATTTACGAAGCACGACCAAATGTAACGGTAGATGCGGCTGGTCTTTGTATCAAATCGGGTAATGCTGCTATTTTGCGTGGGGGTAGCGAAGCCATTCACTGCAATCAGGCGTTAGCAAAATTGGTGCATGAAGGCTTGGCCGCAGTGGGTTTGCCAGCCACGGCAGTGCAAGTGGTGGAAACCACAGACCGCGCGGCAGTGGGTGAGTTGATTACCATGAAGCAATACGTAGACGTGATTGTGCCACGCGGTGGCAAGGGCTTGATTGAGCGTATTTCAAACGATGCGCGAATTCCTGTCATTAAACATTTAGACGGCAATTGCCATGTTTACGTTGATGATGCTGCTGATTTTGATAAAGCTTTACGCATTGTAGAAAACAGCAAAACGCAGCGTTTAGGCACTTGTAATACCACAGAATCTTTATTGATTGCTCGTTCTGTTGCTCAGGAAATGCTACCAAAAATTGCCGACATGCTGACCGCGCACGGTATTGAAATACGCGGCTGTGCCGAAACTTGTGCGTTGGTAAAGCAAGCCAAACCAGCTACTGACGAAGATTATTACACCGAATATTTAGCAGCCATTATTTCATGCAAAGTTGTCAGCGGTCTAGATGAAGCGATTGCACATATCAACCAACATTCATCGCAGCACACTGAGGCGATAGTGACTGAAAACTACACCAAAGCACGCAGGTTTTTACGTGAAGTTGATTCAAGCAGTGTGATGGTGAACGCCTCTACCCGCTTTGCTGATGGCTTTGAATATGGCTTGGGCGCTGAAATAGGCATCTCTACCGACAAGTTGCACGCACGCGGGCCGGTTGGCTTAGAAGGCTTAACTTCACTCAAATATATCGTGTTGGGCGATGGTCAAGTTCGCGCTTAAATGCCAAATGTAATGGAACGTATAGCACGACCTATCGTTGGTCTTTTGGGTGGTACATTTAACCCAATGCATTTTGGGCACTTACGTATGGCGCAAGAGCTTGCTGAGTCGCTACAGTTGGATGAAGTGCGCTTTATTCCATCGGCCAACCCGCCCCATAAAACGGCCCCAACTGTAAGTGCGTTACACCGTGCCGAAATGGTTAAGCTAGGCATTGCGAGCAACCCTATATTTAAATTTGATGATAGAGAATTACGCCGAACGGGCCCATCGTATATGGTGGATACTTTACAAAGCTTGCGCGACGAGCTGGGTGCTCAAGCGAGCCTGATACTGTTTATGGGTAGCGATGCCTTTACCGAATTCAATACATGGCATCGTTGGGAAGAGATAATAGGTCTTTGCCACATTGTCTTAGCACAAAGACCGCTTGCAGCCAAAATAGAGCCATTATCTAGAACATTAGACACATTTTTACATAACCACTACACGGAAAATGCTGAGGACTTACGCGAATCCAGTGCAGGTTACGTGACTATGCAAGCCATTACACCGCTAGACATTTCTTCTACTGCCATTCGTCAGCACTTGCAAAGTAAAAAATCAGCGCGATATTTAATGCCTGACGATGTAATTGGTTATATACAAAGTCACCATCTTTATGGTGCAAAGGGCGCTTAGTTTTACTGTCTCTTAAATTCAATGGGATTCATCATGTTGAAACTAAATTTATCAAGCGGCTTAGTGAGCAGCTACTCTAAAAATTACAGCTTAGTCTTAATTTCAATCATCACGCTTTTAACTTCTGCGTGTGGCACTAATCCAGTCACCAAAAAACGCGAATTTCAGCTTGTTTCAGAGTCGCAAGAGATCTCTATAGGTCAAAAGAACTATGCCCCTGCGCGGCAATCTCAAGGCGGTGACTATGTGCTAGACCCAGAGCTTACTGCCTATGTACAAGGTATCGGCAATAAGCTGGCCGCAGTTTCCGACCGTAAACTTCCTTACGAATTTACTATTCTCAATGACTCTATCCCCAATGCATGGGCGATGCCTGGCGGTAAAATTGCGTTTAATCGCGGGCTACTTTATGAGTTGAATAGTGAAGCGGAGCTTGCCGCAGTGATGGGCCACGAGATGGTGCATGCCGCTGCTCGACATGGCGCCAAGGGAATGGAGCGCGGCATTTTCATGCAAGGCGCAATGGTTGCTGTTGGCTTAGCTTCGAAAGATAGCAATTATGCCAATTTGATCGTTGGTGGTGCGCAACTAAGCGCTCAATTGGCCACCAGTAAATATGGCCGTGATGCTGAAAGTGAATCAGATTTATACGGCATGCAATATATGAAAAAAGCTGGCTACGATCCAACTGCGGCAGTGGCTTTGCAAGAGACATTTGTACGTTTAAGTGCAGACAAGAAAAGTAATTTTATAGAGGGCTTATTTGCCAGTCACCCGCCTTCACCAGAGCGTGTTGCAGCCAATAAAATTACTCTGGCACAAATCGGTGCGGGTGGCGAATGGGGTAAGGAGATTTATGCCCAAAAAGTGACTAAACTTAAATCCACCCAAGCGGCCTATAAAGCTTATGACGAAGGTGTCAAAGCGTTAGCTGCAAAAGATATGGAAAAAGCCACTATGCTAGCCAAGCAAGCCATTGCAGGAGAGCCGCGTGAGGCGCGCTTTCAAGAGTTGTTAGGTGACATTGCGCTATCACAGAAGAATTCTGCTGTGGCATTAACGTATTACGATAAAGCCATCCAAATGCAACCAGATTACTTTAAGCCGCATGTGCAAGGCGGCATTGCCTTGTTTAATATGGGCCGTAAGGCTGAAGCGGAAAAATATCTAGCGCAGGGCAACCGATTGTTACCCACTGCCCCCAGTCATTTTTTACTTGGAAAAATAGCAGAAGAGCGCGGCGACATGACGAATGCGCTTAGTCATTACGAAGTGGCGGCTGCTTCTAACTCCGACATTGGCAAGCAGTCTCTAGCTGGATATATGCGTTTAGATTTACCTCAGCACCCTGCAAAATATCTGCAAGCGGGTTTGCAAGTTGGTGATAATGGTCATTTATACGTCACAGTACAAAACCCTACGTCGCTGGCCGTTGGCCGCGTGCAAGTAAAAGTGTTGCAATACGACGCGAACACTGGTCGTGCAGTTTGGCAAAGCCCGCCCTTAATAATTGCTTCAGGCATCGCGTCTAATCAGCGCGGTTACGTTGCAGTGGGCGGCGTGAGCATCAAAAAACAACAAGAGTTAAAGTTTTACAAGGCGGTTATTGTTGGGGCTGAACTTGCGCAATAATCAAGCGGTCTGATTTTGGTATTAGGTTAGCTATATTATTTAAATGACAAAATGATGTATAGCTTGTATGCAAGTTGTTAAAATAAGCCTCATGGAACCGAAATTAAATTTTAACTTTGTTTAGGAATGAACATTAACATCACTGAATTCAGCGCTAGACGGCAAACCTTGATGGCGAAAATGGCTAACGGTATTGCCATCATCCCCACTGCGCCTGAGTTAATCCGCAATCGCGACAGCCATTATCCTTACAGATTCGATAGCTACTTTTATTATTTAACTGGCTTTAAAGAGCCCGGATCTGTTTTGGTGCTGGTAGCTGGTGAGCAGCCAAAGACAATTCTATTTTGTCGCGATAAAGATATAGAGCGCGAAATTTGGGATGGCTTTAGATATGGTGCAGATGCTGCGTGTGAAGCGTTTGGTTTTGATGAGGCCTATTCAATCAATGAGTTAGATGCTGTGGTATTGAAGCTACTGGCCAATCAAGCTAAGTTACATTTTAGCTTAGGCGAAAGCGCAAGTTGGGACATGCGGGTGACCAGTTGGATAAGCACCTTACGTACTCAAGCCCGCAGCGGCGTGGGTGTGCCTGACGAGATTGCCGATGTTCGTAAATTACTGGATGAAATGCGCTTATATAAATCGCCTTTTGAGCAGGCCATTATGCGTGATTCTGCCAATATCGCAGCGACTGCACATAACCGAGCGATGCAGTTTGCAAAGCCAAATATGATGGAATATGAAGTTGAGGCGGAGTTTTTACACGAATTTTATCGCAAAGGTGCGCAAGCACCAGCTTACACTAGCATCGTCGCAGGCGGTGCTAATGCTTGCACGTTGCATTACAACGCAAATAACGCAAAGCTCAACGATGGTGATTTATTGTTGATTGATGCGGGCTGCGAGCTGGATGGATATGCTTCTGACATTACACGGACTTTTCCTGTCAACGGTAAATTTACCGCAGCGCAAGCGGATGTCTATGCCTTGGTATTGGCGGCGCAGGCCGCAGCCATTGCTAAGGTAAATATCAGCCAGCATTGGAACGCGCCGCATGATGCCGCGCTGGATGTGTTGATACAAGGCTTTATTGACATGAAGCTATGTAAAGGTAGCAAAGAGGCGGTGTTAGAAAATGGCGATTATCGGCAGTTTTACATGCATCGCACTGGTCATTGGCTGGGTTTAGATGTGCATGATGCAGGTGAGTACAAAGACAAGCAAAGTCAGTGGCGCATGCTGGCACCAAATATGACGCTTACCGTTGAGCCGGGTTGCTATATTCGCCCAGCCGATAACGTGCCGAAACATTTTTGGAATATCGGCATTCGTATTGAAGATGATGTGCTGGTCACGCAGGATGGCTGCGAAGTGCTGACAGCAAAAGCGGTTAAAAGCATCGCAGACATCGAAGCGCTAATGAAAAACTAGATGAGTGAACCTATTATTATTGTGGGTGGTGGGCCAGTAGGCGCAACTTTGGCTTTGTTGTTGGCTCAGCGAGGTGTCGCTGTCACCGTGCTTGAAGCCCGTCAGCAGGGTGCAGCTTACGGTGAAGGGCGTGCGCTGGCGTTGTCTCATGGCAGCAGGCGCATACTTGAAAAGTTAGGGGTTTGGAACAAGTTAGCGCCACACGCCACGGCAATTCATACCATTCATGTTTCGCAAAAGGGCAGTATTGGCAGATCAAAGCTATATGCGAGTGATTACATGCAAGAGGCGCTAGGTTATGTGTTGTCTTACGGCGCTCTAAGTGAAGCGCTAGCGTTAGCGCTGACAGAAAAACCTACGGTAAATTTTATCTTTGAGGCAATTGCTGAGGCGATTACGCATAGCGGCTCGCAGGCAAGTGTTAGCTACTCTCAAGCTGGAGAAACCTATACGATCACTAGTCCACTAGTCGTACTGGCAGATGGCGGTCGCAGTTTAGATGCATTGTTTGGCTTAGCGCGCGAAACTAAAGAATATGGCCATGATGCACTAATTAGCAAGGTGCGTGCAGAGTTACCACACCACAATATTGCCTACGAGCGCTTTACGCCAAATGGGCCTATGGCTTTATTGCCGAATGGTGAAAGGGATTTTTCATTAGTTTGGACGGGTAAAAAAGAATACATCACACCATTACTTGCATTGAGTGACGCTGAATTCTTAACGCAATTTCATCAACAGTTTGGTGATAGAGTCGGGCGCTTTTTAAGCGTAGAAAAACGGATGGCTTTTCCGCTAAAATTATCGCAATTAAAAGCCACAGATACGCCACATTTGGTGGTAATAGGCAATGCTGCCCAAACGATGCATCCCGTAGCCGGGCAGGGGTTTAACGTAGGGCTACGCGATGCAGAGTCGTTAGCGCAGCTTGTGGTAGCTTCATCGGCGACAGCATTGGGCACAGCCTCCATGCTGGATGCGTATCGTGCAAGCCGTAAAAATGACACCAAAGGCGGTCTATTTTTTACCGACTTTCTCGTCAATATATTCTCAAACGATGTGGTCGGTGCGTCTGGCCTAAGAAGCGTGGGCTTAGGCCTGTTTGATATTATCAAACCAATCAAACAGCATTTGGTGAGCAAAATGAGCTTTGGTAAATGAGCGGTAACTCCTTACGTATGGATGTTGCAATCGTTGGCACAGGCTTAGTAGGATTGGCTGCAGCGGTTGCCATGCATCAGGCTGGCTATTCTGTGGTCTTGGTTGATGGTAAAACCCCAGCCCAAGCTGATTTAATAGAAGATGTCTGGGATACTAGAATTTACGCCATTAGCCCAAAAAATGCGCAATGGTTAAGTGGTTTAGGGGTGTGGCAGCGATTGAATCCAGCGCGCATAGGCGAAATGCAGGCAATGGAAATATTTGGTGATGCTACTCAAGTGCCATTAGCTTTATTCGCCAGTGATGCAAATGCCGATAATTTAGGTTTTATTGTAGAAGCTAAAGCCTTGATGCAAGCGTTACTAAAGCAAGTTGAAGCATTGGGCATACAAACAATGTTTGATAGCCCATGTCAAGCGGTCAGCACTACGCCTAGCAAGGCAACATTACTTTTAGCTAATAGCATTACGATAGAAAGCACATTATTATTGGCCGCAGATGGTAGTCATTCTTGGCTGCGGCAGCAACTCAATATTCCTATGCAACAAAAGCCGTATGCTCAAACGGCGATTGTGGCAAACTTTAAAGTTGAAATACCACACGCCAATATTGCCAGGCAATGGTTTTCGCTGGATGCGGAAGGTAAAAATAGTATTCTTGCGTGGTTGCCGTTGCCAGATAACATCATCTCTATTGTTTGGTCGGTATCTACCAAGGCTGCCGTTGCATTGTTAGCATTGAGCAATGATGATTTTACTAGACAAGTTTTGGAGGCTGGTGGTGCGGCACTAGGCAACATGAAGCTGATAAATACTGCTGCCGCTTTCCAGTTAAGCTTACAGAAAACCAATACGCTAGTACAAGATTGCTTAGTCCTGGTAGGAGATGCGGCGCATCAAGTGCATCCAATGGCGGGTCAAGGGGTGAACCTAGGCTTTAGAGATGTGCTAGATTTAGTTGCAATTTTGAAAGTAAAAAATCAATATCAAGCAATCAATGACAGCAGTCTGCTACGGCGTTATACACGACTTAGAAAAGCAGATTTATTAAATATGCTACTGCTAACCGATGGGCTTTATCAGTTGTTCGAGAGCGAGAATGCGTTGGTACAAAAAGCAAAAAACCTAGGCTTGTCCGCAACAAATCAGCAGTTTATAAAAAAAATACTGGTTAAAAAGGCAATCTCGCTTTAATGCAATATATTATGATGACCAAAGTCAGTTATATTGCAATCTTAATAATCGCCAATTAAAAATTTCATCAATTAAGGAAACTCATGTTTAAGAAACTAGTCAGCTTAACGTTATTAAGTGCTTTCGCTAACATTGCCATCGCCGATGAAGCTAGCGTTAAAAAAGCAGTAGAAGCCATTTATCCAAAAATCAAGGTGGAAAGTGTCACTAAAACCCCTTATGCCGGCTTGTATGAAGTGTTCATGGGCGGGCAAATTATTTACACCGATGAAAAAATGACTTTTCTCATTGCCGAAGGGCGCTTGGTTGATACTAAAACTAAAAAAGACATTACAGGTGAGCGGATGGAGGAGTTGACGAAAATTGATTTCGCTAGCTTACCGTTAAATCAAGCAATTAAGGTTGTTAAAGGCAATGGCAGCCGTAAATTAGTCGTATTTTCGGATGTTGATTGCCCATATTGCAAGCGCTTAGAGCAAAATGAACTGACTAACATTACGGATGTGACCATTTATACTTTCCTCTATCCGATTGCGCAATTACATCCCGACTCTGCCAATAAATCTAAATCTATTTGGTGCGCTAGCAACCGGGTAAAAGCTTGGGAAGATTGGATTTTAAATAATCAACTTCCCAAAACAACGGGAAGTTGTGATGTGCCGCTGGAGAAAATTGGCGAGTTAGCTAGAAGTATTGGTGTGACAAGTACGCCCACTTTGATTTTTGCTGACGGCAAACGCATGTTGGGTGCTCAGCCTTACAAAGAAATAGAACGCGCCATGATTGCTGCGGCTAAGAAATAAATTTCTGCGGCTTTTAAAGGTAGCTTAAAGCGTCTTTAATATCCGTAACGATTGACGTAAAAAAGCGCCGCAGGTTATATATCTGCGGCGCTTTTTAACGGTCTAGAATGACCGAAGTAATGCGGTAGTGCGCAGCAAATACGCTACTGCCATTAGCTTTGTAGCATTTTTATGATGCACTAACCTAGCCTAAACTACCGAGCCCATTTTGAATATTGGTAGATACATGGCAATCACTAAGCCGCCGATCAACGTGCCGAGTACGACCATGATCACTGGCTCCATCAAGCTCGCCAAGGCGTCTACAGCATCATCCACTTCGCCTTCATAAAAATCAGCAACTTTACTTAGCATTGAGTCTAATGCACCAGATTCTTCGCCAATAGCAGTCATTTGTAACACCATGTTGGGGAAAATATCTACATTTTGCATGGCAACCGTTAAGCTGGTACCTGTGCTAATTTCACTCTGTATTCTTTTTGTTGCATCATAATATACGCGATTTCCAGAGGCGCCTGCAACTGAGTCTAAAGCTTCAACCAGCGGTACGCCAGCAGAAGACATCGTGGCCAAAGTGCGCGCCCACCTGGCAATGGTTGCTTTTCTTATCAGTGCGCCAAATACCGGCACTTTAAGCATCAATCTATCCATGGTGGCTTGCATGGTCAAAGATCGCTTCCAAGTGTAGAAGAAAAACCATAATCCGCCGCCAATAGAGCTGAAAATGGCCCACCACCAGTCTACGAATATTTCTGAAATTTTCATGACAATGAGTGTTGGGGCTGGAAGGTCAGCACCAAAGCTACTAAATAATTCCTTAAACGCAGGAATCACGAAAATCATAATTACGGCAACAATAACAAAGGCTACGACAAGGATTGATATTGGGTAAAATAAGGCAGATTTAATTTTTGATTTAATCGCCTGAATTTTTTCTTTATAGGTAGCTAGGCGCTCTAATAAGGTGTCTAAAATACCAGCTTGTTCACCAGCACCAATTAAATTGCAAAATAGAGCGTCAAAGTAAAGTGGATATTTACGGAAAGCGGCACTCATGCTGCTGCCCGTTTCAACGTCAGACTTAATATCCAGCAACAGTTTAGAGACCGCAGGGTTGCTATGACCTTTGCCTACAATATCAAATGATTGCAGCAATGGCACCCCCGCTTTCATCATGGTGGCAAGTTGGCGGGTGAATAGAGTGATGTCTTTATCGGTAACTTTGCCTTTATTCAAGAAATTGCTACTTTGTTTTTTAACCTTAGTCACCGTAACGCCCTGTCTACGCAAGGTTGCCTTAACAAATGAATCTCCCGCTGCGTTCATTTCACCTTTAACGAGCCGGCCTTTTTTATCTTTACCTTCCCATAAGAAGGTCATTTCTTTAGTAGTTTTAGAATTCACAGCCATAATGATTCCCTATTTTAATCAGCCTGCGTTCCATTGGCATATTGAGTTTGGCGATATTATTCATTGGTACAAGACGCTACTTCAGCAATTGAAGTTAAGCCTTGCTTTACTTTTAGTAAACCAGATTGGCGTAAGTCTTTTACGCCCTCAAGTTTAGCTTGGTCTGCGATGTCGTGCGCCGTGCCACTTTTCATAATAATACGGCTAATTGCGTCGGTGATAGGCATTACTTGATAAATACCCACACGTCCTTTGTAGCCGTCGTTGCATAATTCACAGCCACCTTCTTTGGGTCCAAATAACTGCCAAGAGCCATCTAAATCTTCTTCTGTGAAACCTACGCCAACTAGAGCTTCTTTAGGGACATTTATTGGCACTTTACAGCTTTTACATAAGCGTCTTGCTAAGCGCTGTGCCGTAATAAGAGAAACCGCAGAGGCAATGTTGAACGGTGCAACACCCATGTTGAGTAAGCGAGTCAGGGTGGATGGTGCATCATTAGTATGTAATGTTGAAAGTACCATGTGGCCAGTAGAGGCTGCTTTAATTGCCATGTCTGCCGTTTCTAAATCACGAATCTCGCCAATCATGATGATGTCAGGATCTTGCCGTAAAAATGATTTTAATGCGGCAGCGAATGTTAACCCTTGCTTGTCATTCACATTGACCTGATTGATGCCTGCCAACGGTATTTCGCAAGGGTCTTCTGCTGTAGCAATATTGACCCCAGGATTGTTTAAAATATTCAGGCAAGTGTAAAGTGATACTGTTTTACCCGAACCAGTAGGTCCTGTGACAAGTACAAGGCCATAAGGGCGGCTAACAGCGTGTAATAAGGCATTTTCCTGTGCAACCTCGTAGCCTAACGCTTCAATGCCCATCGTGGCACTTGATGGATCTAAAATCCGCATGACGATTTTTTCACCGTTTATCAAGGGTAGCGTACTCACGCGAAAATCAATGGTACGCGTTTTAGATAGCACCAGTTTCATCCGTCCATCTTGTGGTATGCGCTTTTCAGAGATATCCATGCTGGAAATGACTTTAATGCGTGAAGCCAATTTGTCTTTGATGGCGAGTGGAGGTTGAGTGATTTCACGCAATATGCCATCTACGCGGTAGCGCACGCGGTAAAATTTTTCATAAGGCTCAAAATGCAAGTCAGATGCGCCCATATTAATGGCATCAATCAACATCTTATTTAAGAACTTAACGACAGGTGCATCATCAATTTCTTGGGCTTGCGGCACATCATCTTGTTTCTCAGTAACATCGTCACCCAAATCAAATTCATCATCAATATCTAATGACTTCATATTGGTATCGCTAGCTTCTACAATTTTGTCTATCCAACGCCCTAGCTTGTCGTCATCAACCACTACTGGCGACAAGGCCATTCCCATCTGAAATTGAACATCATCTAATGCATGTAAATTGGTGGGATCTGAAATTGCGATAAACAGTAAATTATTTCGTACTTGCAATGCCATTACACGGTTAGATTGCATTAATTTGACGTCAATTTTCTTGGGCGGCAGAAAATCTGTATTAAATGCATCTAAGTTAAAGTAAGGAAAGCCAAATGCTTTTGCTGAGGTTTCAGCAATGAGTTGTGCGCTTAATTTTTTGCTAAGTATAAGCTGAGTAATAAACGGCGCTTTTAATGCGCTTGCTTGTGCTTGTATTGCCGTCGCTTCATCCTCAGTAAGTAATTTTTCCTGAATTAAAGTACGGGCAAGACCGTTCAGTTTATTTGCTGGAGATTTAGTGGACATGAAATTATACTAAATTAGCTTAAAAGCTTTTTCTCATTAAATTCTATCCGACCGATAATGCCCGTTACATTTTTTTTTGTAAAGACTTTAGATGTATTTTGCTATAAAAATAAGACATAAACATAATAAAAGCCCAGTTTATAAGGAGCTTGTATTGATTATTGGCTTTGTTCATAAAATGCGTCTAGCTCAAGCTACATATTGGCAATAATCTCTTCACCAAACTGCGCAGTGCCTACTTGGGTCGCGCCCTCCATTTCACTGGCAAAGTCACTGGTGACACGCTTAGCTAAAATTGCTTTTGCAACGCCATTTATCACTAGGTCAGCGGCTTCTACCCAACCTAAATGACGCAACATCATTTCAGCGGAAAGAATAATAGAGCTTGGGTTGGCAAGATCTTTACCCGCAATTTTAGGTGCTGTGCCATGAGTGGCTTCAAACATGGCTATGGTGTCACTTAGGTTGGCACCTGGGGCAATGCCAATGCCACCTACTTGTGCAGCAAGTGCATCGCTCATGTAATCGCCATTTAAGTTAAGTGTCGCGACTACATCGTAATCCTGCGGATGCAGTAGAATTTCTTGTAAAAATGCATCGGCAATGCAATCTTTAATAATCATACCATTTGGTAATTTGCACCATGGGCCGCCATCAATCTCAACTGCACCAAATTCTTGTTTTGCCACCTCATAGCCCCAGTCTCTAAAGCCGCCTTCGGTAAACTTCATGATATTGCCTTTGTGGGCAATAGTGAGTGATCTGCGATTATTATCCATGGCGTACTGTATGGCTTTGCGCACTAAGCGCTGGCTACCTTCTTTCGATACTGGTTTAATGCCAATGGCTGAAGAATCTGGAAAGCGAATTTTTTTACGCATACCCATGTCGCTTAAAAAGTTAATCACTTTTGCGACTTCGTCCGTGCCTGCGGCCCACTCAATACCTGCATAAATATCTTCAGTATTTTCGCGAAAAATCACCATGTTAGTTTTTTCAGGGTGTTTCACAGGGCTAGGTACGCCAGTAAAGTATTGTACTGGACGTAAACACACATATAAATCAAGCTCTTGGCGTAATGATACATTCAGCGAGCGTATGCCACCACCTACTGGCGTTGTTAGCGGGCCTTTAATTGAAATGACATAGTCACGCACGGCTTGCATGGTTTCAGCTGGTAGCCAATCGTTAGCGCCATAGACTTTAGTGGCTTTTTCACCAGCATACACTTCCATCCATGATATTTTGCGTGTGTCGCCATAGGCTTTATTGACTGCAGCATTCACCACTTTAATCATTGGTGGCGTAATGTCTGCACCAATACCATCGCCCTCAATAAAGGGGATAATAGGGTTGTTTGGCACATTAAGCGAGTTGTCGGCATTGACCGTAATTTTTTCGCCTGTGCTCGGGATTTTAATTTTCCCCATGATGTTTTTTGAAGTCATTTGTATTTCCTAATGGTATGGTTCTAGCAATTCAGGCTAGATAATTTAAAGCTAATTTCAATGATAATTTTATTTAACAAACCCTTTAACGTAGTGTGCCAGTTTAGCCCACATGACTCACCCAACCCGAACAACAGGCATCCTACGTTAAAAGACTTTATCAATATCCCCAATGTGTATGCCGCCGGGCGGTTGGACACCGATAGCGAGGGACTGCTTATTTTAACCGATGATGGCATGTTGCAACACCGTTTAAGTGACCCAAAGCATAAAGAAATTAAAACTTACTGGGTGCAAGTAGAAGGCGCGCCATCGGATGATGATTTGCTGCCATTAAGAAAAGGTGTAGATTTGAGTGATTTTGTAACAAAGCCTGCCCAAGTGCGCTTAATGGATGAACCAGAAAATTTGTGGGTACGAAACCCGACTATACGTTTGCGTAAAGCCATTCCTACTAGTTGGCTTGAAATTAAAATCAGCGAAGGTAAAAACCGCCAAGTAAGACGGATGACTGCCAAAATAGGGCTTCCGACTTTACGCCTAATACGCTACGCCATTGGCAATTACACTATAGACGATATTGCAGTTGGACAATTAAAGGTAATCGTAGTATGAAGCCTGTTGTGATTTTAAGAATATTGCACATGAAGGCTTGGCTATTTAGGTGGTTTCTTAAACATGCAGAATTAAAACCCCTCCCAATCTCCGTTATTCGAAACAACATTCAAGGCAATTTTGGCTTGTTTCACTGGCGTAATTCGTGTGATGGCTTTTGGTGCTGTGCTAACACTTGCTTTGTTTGAAGATGTTCTCATTGGGCTGTTTAACACACGATTGTTGTACCAACCTTCTCTTGTAGCTTAAACACACTAATCACATCACTTAATTCATTGGCTTGATCCACGAGGGGTATTACCTACATCCGCCTAGCTCGCGGCTTTGTGTACTTGGAGGTTGTGATTGATTGGTACTTGTCTAAGGTTTTGTCATGACGCCTGTCGAACACGCTGGATAGTGGGTTTTGTGTAGATTGTTTGGCGCAGGCATTACAGGGTTACGGCATGCCGGAGATATTTAACACCGATCAAGGCTGTCAGTTTACCAGTGACGCGTTTACTGGCGCACTCAAGAAGTGCGGCATTGCGATTAGTATGGACGGGCGCGGTCGCGCGTTGGATAACTTCTTTGTGGAGCGCCTCTAGCGCAGCGTCAAGCACGAAGATATTTATTTGATGCACATTATCTTGGCTCACCACGCTTACTATTTAAAGACTGCTGGGAAATATCGCGCAGGGATCAAAATGATAAGGTCAAAACGCGCGTTTCTGACTCAGCACCACCAGAGCCAATTTGTTTTGAACTCGACCAATCAAACAATGGTGCGGCCTTAACTAACGTGGCGTCATTTATATCCTGTAATGCAACTTGGTATGGGGCTCCTTGATTGCAGGTGACCGCCA
Source organism: uncultured Pseudomonadota bacterium (assembly GCA_903846555.1). GTDB lineage: Bacteria > Pseudomonadota > Gammaproteobacteria > Burkholderiales > Methylophilaceae > Methylotenera. The sequence continues at coordinate 4,934 of CAINBI010000068.1, read as the reverse complement.
GCGAAGCTGCTGTGGCTTGCGAGGCGCCCACACCAGCGGCTTGATTCATATGCCCTGTAGTCGTTATATTGGCATTTTGGCAATAGGCCACTATAGTGGCGGTGACTCGAAATTGGGCACTGGCTGTAGCCGCCAATGACATATTGCTGAATCCGAGTACCAAAGCAGCGAAGCTGAGCGCGTAGGCTTGCATAAAAAACACTCCAGACGATAATATATCTATGTATCGGCATATTTCTTCTTAACTTTAGCGAGAGATTGGATGGCCGATGCCTACTGCCCCGCACATCCGATTTATTTGCTAATTTAGATAGAGCATCTTGCAAAGGTCAACCCAACTCAGAACATCATGACTCCAACACGCTAAGATACGATTTTTTTGCACAAGACCTCTCACCATGAGGTTTTAGTGCCCAATTTATATGGCTTTTGTAGGTATTTAACTTAATGCCATCTAAATCTTAAGTATCAACAACCGACACTTAAAACACAAAAAATAATGATGGCGAATGGATTTACTGGCAAAATAAGGCTTTAAGAACTTTGCACGAAACTAAATTGACCGCAATTTAATATACCCCCCAATTATCGTCTTTCCCAAAAGGCGGGAATCTAGTAAAATCAACCAGTTAACTGGATTCCCGCCTTCGCGGGAATGACGGAGTTGATATGTTTTAGGCTTAAAACGTACTCGTGAAAAGCACTCGCTTTATTAAATAGCGTAAATTGAATGTCCTTGATTCTACTTCCTGAAACTGAGTACACACTTACCGCCATTCGCGCGCAGGGGGCGGGAGGGCAAAACGTGAACAAAGTGTCCAGCGCCATTCATTTACGTTTTGATATTCTTGCTTCATCATTGAGCGATTGGTTGAAAGAGCGCTTAATGCATTTAAAAGATAGCCGCATTACCGATGAAGGTGTTTTGGTGTTGAAAGCCCAGCAGTATCGAACACAAGAGGCTAATAAAAAAGATGCCATCAAGCGCTTGCATGACATTGTTAATGTGGCGAATCAAGTAAAACCAATGCGTTACGCCACTCGCCCTAGTTATGGTTCTAAGCAGCGAAGGTTAGAAAGTAAAACACAACGCGGGCAAATTAAGCAGATGCGTGGCAAAATAGCATCTGGCAAAAATGAGCATTAAGCTAACGTGAATTTACTCGCACTCGATACCTCTACCGAATACCTGTCGCTGGCCTTGATGAAGGGCAGCGAAACCTTTACGTTTGACCTCAACGCAGGTCAAACGCACTCGCAAATCATCCTGCCGCAATTGCAAATTTTACTGAATACGGCAGTGTTGCCATTAAAAGATCTGCAAGGCATTGCCTTTGGCGCGGGGCCCGGTTCGTTTACGGGTGTTCGTATTGCGGCAGGCGTGGCGCAGGGATTGGGCTTAGGCGCGAACTTGCCTGTGGTGAGTATTTGCACTTTGTTGGCATTGGCAGAGGCGAGTGGTGCTGAAAAAGTGATTGCATGTTTAGATGCACGCATGGGTGAGGTGTACCACGCGGCTTATGCAAAAATAGCGGGTGAATGGCAGGCGGTGATTGAGCCAGGTTTATATAAACCCGAAACTGTGCCTGCGATAGAGGGTGTGGGCTGGGTTGGAGCGGGTAGTGGCTGGCAGACTTATGCCGAACGGTTGGGTGCTGTATATGCAGCACAATTGCTAGCAGTTCAACCACAATTATTGCCGACCGCCAGTGCCATTCTCAGGCTGGCGCAGCCTATTTTTGCCAGAGGCGAGGCTAAACCTGCAAGTGAAGCAATGCCGATTTATATTCGGAATCGCGTAGCACTTAAAACAGCGGAGCGTGAACAGGGCTTGCGTTTATGATGGTTAGACAAGCTCACCATGAACGGAATTTTATGTATCAATTTCGTCCGATGCAGCTAGATGATTTAGATGCGATTATGCTGATTGAGCCGCAGATTTATCCTTATCCTTGGACGCGCGGTAACTTTAGTGATTCATTGAATTCTGGCTATAGCGCATGGGTGCTGGCTGAACGGGAGCAAATTATTGCTTACGCCTTGATGATGATGGTGTTAGATGAAGCGCATTTACTTAATTTAAGCGTTGCAAAATCGCACCAAAAGCAAGGCTTAGGCCGATTGTTATTAGAGCACATGCTACAAATTGCCAAAAATCATCGCGCGGCTAATATGTTTTTAGAGGTACGCACCAGTAATATTTCTGCCATTGCTTTATATGAAAATATCGGTTTTAACGAAATGGCGATTCGGCGAGCTTATTACCCAGCCGTAAATGGTCGTGAAGATGCAGTGTTAATGGGCTTGGCCTTATGAATCTAAAATTGAGCTGGCAACTATAATGATGACGCGTGAAGATGTTTTGCGAGAACTAGAGCTGCTGCCCGTTTGGCGGCTACGCACGCCATTACCATCACAACTGGAAATGCCGCCAATTGCGCCGATGCAAACAGCACCTGAGGCACTTGCCATTGAAGAGGCTGCGTTTGCGATGGCGCAGTTGGATGTTGTGCCGATTGAAGCGCAAAATAGCGTGGCAGCCTTACCTGTTGTTGAGCTAGAGGAAGTGAGGCTGGTGGCAGTAGAGCCAAAAGAAGCCGAGTCGCAACGATTTACCTACATGACTAGCGAGGATGGTCGCTGGCTATTTGTGCTGTCAGATAATGTTATGTCTGCCGATGAAGCACATTTGCTACATAATATTTTTATGGCCCTGCGTATTAAGACTAAGCCCACAGAACATACAGAAAATACAGCTAATATTGTAAATATTATTAAAGTTAACCCACCCATGATCGTGATCGTGATGGGTGAGGCAACCGCGCAATCGATATTGCAATCTAATGAAATATTAGCCAATCTACGCGGCACACTCCAACAGTTTGAAGGGCTTGCGCTGGTGGCGACCTATGATGTGAGGCATTTGTTGCAAAATCTTCCAGATAAGGCAAAGGTTTGGCATGATTTGTGTTTTGCCATGCAAGCTTTGCAAGGTCTTAAAATGCCCCAAGTTTAGGAAATGTCGTTGGTCGAAAGTGGTAAGCTATTGAAAATATTAGCTTAGACACAATCTAACTTCATATATTTGATTTATTAATTGGTAGATGCAAAGGGAATCAAGATGCAAAAAATATACTTAAAGTTACTGACAGCTTTGTTGTTATTGAACTTAACAGGCTGTGGTTATAATCACTTTCAATCGCTGGATGAAGAGGCAAAGGCCAGTTGGTCTGAGGTGTTAAACCAGTACCAGCGCCGTGCCGATTTAGTGCCTAATTTGGTGAACGTGGTTAAAGGCTATGCCGCGCATGAAAAAGAAGTCCTTACGCAAGTGGCCGAGGCGAGGTCTAAAGTTGGTAGCATGCAAGTGACTGCCGAGGTGTTAAACGACCCAGAGGCGTTTGCTAAATTCCAAGCGGCACAGGGGCAACTAAGCGGCGCATTATCCCGCTTAATGGCGATTTCAGAAAACTATCCTAATTTAAAGGCTGATCAAGGCTTTAGAGATTTACAAGCGCAACTGGAGGGCACCGAAAATCGCATCACCGTGGCACGTAATCGTTATATTGGCACCATTAAAGACTATAACGTGGCGGTGCGTTCTTTTCCAGAAAACCTGACTGCCATGATGTTTGGCTATAAAACCAAGCCATCATTTGCAGTGGAAAATGAAAAAGCCATTTCTGTCGCACCTACGGTAGATTTTGCTGATAAAAAGTAATTGTGAATCGCTTCGCTTAGTGAGATGTAAGTTCGATTTTGATACCTTAGGTTAAAGTGAAATTTAAGCTAAAAACGAGTTTAGCCACATTCTGTACGATGTTGATTTTTGCATCGTTCAATGTCTATGCTGAGCTCGTTGACGTTCCTGCATTAACCAAGCGCGTTACTGATTTAACGCAAACGCTCAGCGCTGAGCAACAAAGCCAGCTAGAAGCGAAACTTGCTGCTTTTGAACAACAAAAAGGCAGCCAAATTGCGGTGTTAATTGTGCCAACCACCGAGCCTGAAGATATTGCGCAATATAGCATGCGAGTGTTTGATGCTTGGAAGCTCGGTCGTGGGAAAATAAAGGATGGTGTGCTGATTCTGCTTGACGTAAAAGGCAAAAAATCACGTATCGAAGTAGGTTATGACTTAGAAGGCGCATTAAATGATTTAACTGCTGAGCGCATTCGTGTTGAGGTAATGCGACCATTTATTCGTGCGGGCGATATATATGGCGGCCTGAATGCAGGCGTGGATAATATAATGCAAGTAATTTCGCGTGAGGCTTTGCCTGCACCTAGTTCTAAAGCATCTAACGGACAAAGCTTTGAAGGCATGTTGCCTATTTTGCTGTTTGGCGCGCTCATCCTTGGCGGTATTTTACGCTCAGTTTTCGGCAATTTTTTTGGCGGTACCTTGACTGGTGGCGCTATAGCCGTGCTAGCTTGGATATTGGGTGGTGGCGTGCTTGCGGCTATTGTATATGGTATCGTCGCATTTTTCATTACGCTAATAGGTTCATCTGGCTTGGGTCAAATAGGCGGCTATAGTGGCAGCATGGGAAGTGGTGGCTTTGGCCGTAGTAGCTCTAGCGGCAATGATACATTCTCTGGTGGGGGTGAGGGCTTTGGCGGTGGCGGCGGGGGCGCGTCAGGAGATTGGTAATGAATAATTCAATGACATACAAACTGATTCGGCGCTTATTCAGACACCTTTTTATTTTGCCAAATGCGCTTAGTAGGCACCTGCCTGCTGATGCTATGCGGCGCATAGAAGCGGCCATTGCGCAAAGTGAAAGCTTGCACTCTGGTCAAATTTGTTTTGTGGTTGAAGCGCATTTGCATGTGTTTGATATTTTTAGGAGAAAGTCTGCTAAAAATCGTGCCATTGAGATTTTTTCAAACTTTCATGTGTGGGATACCGAGCACAATAATGGCGTATTGATT
>CAINBI010000067.1 GCA_903846555.1 uncultured Pseudomonadota bacterium | reverse complement strand
GGTAATAATTATGGTACGATAGCACCGAAATAAAAACTATCATGATGCAAAAAAACTTCCCAATCATCTGGCGCTTTCTTTTACCAGTGCTAATGCTTTTAGCGCTGGCACCCTTTATTTTGATTAAACAGCAAACGTCACAGCAGTTGGAGGCTATTCAAACTGGTGCTGGCGAACAAGCCCGCACCGTGGTTAGTTTACTTAATATCACCAATGAGTTGGTGGGCGAGCAGGCTAACATTGCTATGCGCCTGCTTAAAATGCGCTGTATCGAAATGGGTGTACCCGTTGTGAAGGGCACCGTTAGCCTCTATGGCAAGGTTGTTCCTAATCTTATGATTGGTAAAACGCCAATGACCAATAATTTCAAACTGGTAGACGATGTGACTAGTTTGGCTGGAGGCACAGCAACCCTGTTTGTAAAATCTAGCGACGAATTTTTGCGAGTCGCAACCAATGTTCGGCGTGCTAATGACTCCCGGGCCACAGGCACCAACCTTAATCCGAAAGGCCTTGCGATTAAGGCTCTGCTTGCGGGGCAAGTATTTCATGGTATGGTGGATATTCTCGGTGAGCCTTACATTACCCGTTACGATCCTATGTATGACAATGCGGGAGCCGTTATTGGGGCTTACTATGTTGGCTATAAGGTCGATATGAAGGTGCTCCGTGAGGCAATACAAAAAACGCGACTACTAAAAACTGGTTTTGCTGTGGTGATGGATGATAAAAATAAAGTCCGATTTTTATCTTCTCATGTGACAATTGATAAGGCCGAGCGACTACTAAATCAACGTCCTGATAGCTGGGTATTTGTCAGTAAAGATATTCCAAAATTGGGGTTTAAGACTGTTGTTGCCTACCCCTTGAGTGAAGCGCTTGCGGTTGGGCTAGACAATTCTTTGTTTGTCGTCGTTGCTGGTACGGTGCTTGGCGCACTACTCATTGTCATCATTTTATGGCAGTTGCGACGCCTAATCCTGAATCCCATAGGCGGCGACCCAGTCGTGGCGATTGATGTGGTGCGGCGTATTGCAGCTGGCGATTTGGAAGATGATAGTCTTTACGCCAAGCCTGACACTTTAATGGCTAACGTGCTATATATGCGGCGAAATCTCCGAGAAACTATGTGCACCCTTCGCGAAAATTCCAGTCGCATGAGCTTATCATCCCACGTATTTGATCACTCGCATGACGGTATTTTTATCACGGATATAGATCTTCGAATTATTGAAGTTAATCCAGCTTTTATTGAGACCACAGGATATGGGCGTGAGGATGCACTAGGAAAAACACCTCATGAATTAGGTTTTGCATCACATGATGTGAGTTTTTTTACTCAGCTTTGGAAAGACCCAAAACACGCCAGTGAATGGCGCGGTGAAACTTGGAATCGTCGCAAAGATGGTGAAGTATATGCAGCATGGTTGGATGTGTTTACTGTGCACGACGAGGCGCAGAATATCAGTCATTACGTAGGGCTGTTTTCTGATATCACTCAGGCAAAAGAACACCAGAAAAACTTAGAGCACATGGCGTACCATGACTCGTTGACCCAGTTACCAAACCGCGCCCTGTTTTCTGACAGGCTCCATCAGGCGTTAGCACGGATAGATCGCTCCGATGAACTCCTAGCAATCTGTTACTTCGACCTTGATGACTTCAAGCTGGTAAATGACGAGCTAGGCCACGAGGCTGGAGATTATCTACTTTCCAGTCTGTCCGCACGTATGCGGAGTTGCCTGCGTGAGACTGATACCATCGCAAGAATGGGTGGTGATGAGTTTGCAATGCTGCTATGTGGACTGCAAAGCATTGGTGAGTGTGAGCAAACGTTGAATCGACTTCTTGCTGCAATTAAAATGCCTTATATGATCTCCGATAAATCCGTTAACGTCTCTGCCAGTATAGGCTACACTTTATTCCCATTAGATCAAAGCGAGCCAGATACCTTATTGCGGCATGCTGACCATGCTATGTATCAAGCGAAAGTGAGTGGAGGAAGTCGTTTCCATCTGTTTGATGCTGAGCATGATCGTCAATCTCGCGGCTTGCGTCAAGAGCGAGAGAGTGTTGAGGCAGCCCTGCCAAACGGAGAATTTTGTTTATTTTACCAACCTAAGGTTGATATGCACCTAGGCGAGGTTGTTGGTATGGAGGCGTTGATTCGCTGGCAACATCCAACTTTAGGATTGCGCACCCCGGCAGATTTTCTGCCTGTAATTGAATATAGCGAGTTCTCTATTACATTGGGAGAGTGGGTGATTCTTGAGGCGCTACAGCAAATTGAGAAGTGGCGGGTAGATGGCTTGAATTTACAAGTTAGCGTTAATGTCGCTGCACGACACATGATACAAGCTAATTTTTCAAATCGACTAGCCGCATTACTTAATAGGTATCCAAGTATTCCCCCTAATATGTTGGAGCTGGAAATTACCGAAACTGCTGCAATTGAGGACGTTGCTGTCGTGGCTAAAACTATTAATAGCTGTAAGCAACTGGGCGTTAGTTTTGCCCTCGATGATTTTGGTGTGGGCTATTCATCACTCAACTATCTGCGCCACCTACCTGTAGAAGTCATCAAAATAGACCAGTCGTTTATACGCGATATGTTGCAAGATGCGGATGATTTGGCTGTAGTTTCGGGCGTCATTAGCCTGAGCCGTAGCTTCGGTCGGCAAGTGGTTGCTGAAGGCGTAGAAACCGTAGCGCATGGCGTGCAGCTTTTAAAGATGGGCTGCCGAGTGGCGCAAGGTTATGGTATTGCACGACCTATGCAGGCGTCATCTGTATGGCAATGGATCAAAGAATATAAGCCGGATGATAGTTGGTCAAGAGTTTTGCTTTAACATGTTATAACGATTTTTTCAGGAAATATTCCATTAAGTAATATGTCACTTTTTGGTTAGTACGTGATGGCTATGACCGACAATTTATAGACACCTGCGATTGTGTCATTGGCATCCTTTGTTGACCCAATGATGTTTTTGTCAGCATACATTCCTGTTAATTTCAAATTTGTTAATTTCAAATTGGTTGACAGTAACTAAGAGTCAAGTTAGGTGTTACAAAAATGTTACAAATTTCTTGAGTCAAAATGTATATTGTGGTATTTTTTGACGTGCGTCAAAATGACGCACGTCAAAAAGCTGTAAAGGGACTCGTTTTTAAGGTTTTCTTGACAGAAGGGCCGCAAATGGCAGTATCCGATTTGGGTTGTAAGGTTATAGTGAGGTCGAATAATTCGCTTTCACCTGAGCTTAGTGTCAGGCTGCTTACTGTACTGGTTGTTGTGGTGTCTGTAATTGCATTAGCTTTTACGCACATGGGTGCTTGGCTAGTTTTGCCGTTTGCAGGTTTGGAAATATTGGCTTTTGCGTCTGCTTTTTATTACATCTATTTGCATTCTGGTGATTTTGAAAGTGTTTTGATAGAAGTGGATAACGTAGTTGTTGAAAAAAGAAATTATAAAGTAAGCACAACGATAGTTTTCCAAAGGTATTGGGCGCAAGTCACTGTGCGAGAGATTGCAGGTAAAAAAGGCGCCAATGGTAAACGTGGGCTGTTCATTGGTTCACATGGTAAAGAAGTTGAATTTGGTAGAAATTTTATAAACGATGGGCAGCGCGATTTATTGGCGCGTAATCTCAGAGAAAAAATAAAAGTTATTCATTAATTTTTTTGGAGCATGTTATATGCAAGTTTTAAAGAAAATTGGGTTAGGTCTTGCTGCAATGCTTGCTTCACTCAATGCGTTTGCTGATTACGCTTGGAATTTCCCTGAGCCAGTAACACCAATGGCCTTAGATACATTACATGTACATAATAAGTTTATGTTGATAGCAATGGCTATTTTCTTTGTAGTATTAGCCATTATGATTTATTCCATTTTTGCACATCGCAAAAGCAAAAACTTTAAACCAGTTGCTGATAAAGCGCCATCAACTGCGGTTGAAATTTTTTGGATCCTCATACCTTTCGCAATATTGCTACTTATTGACTTTGTAATCATGGGCGTTCCAGCCTATCACAGCGTGATCATGATGGAGAATACACGGGATAAGGCCAATATGGTGATTAAGATTACTGGCTCACAATGGCGCTGGCAGTATGAGTATATGGATGGTGATGCGCAAGGTATTAAGTTTGTTAGTAACTTATCTACACCAAAAGAGCAGACAGACAAAGGTTTTGCAGGCACAAAAGATGGAAACTATCTCCTTGAGGTTGATAACCATTTAGTGCTTCCAGTAGGTGCAAAAGTACGTATTTTGATGACTTCTGCAGATGTAATGCATAACTGGTGGGTGCCACAATTTGGATCTTCACGCCTTGCTGTACCTGGTTTCATTCGCGAAACCTGGGTACAAGTGTTGAAGGCCGGTACTTATCGCGGTCAATGTAAAGAATTATGCGGTAAAGGTCATGGTTACATGCCAGTGGTGGTTGATGCACTACCCGCAGAAGAGTACAAAATATGGGTGGCTGCTAAAAAAGAAGAGCTCGCTAAAGCTTCCATAGGTGCTGACAGAGAGTGGACCAAGGATGAGTTAGTTGCTAATGGTAAAACTGTGTACGAGAAAAACTGTGCTGTTTGCCATCAAGTCTCAGGTGCAGGCTTGCCGCCAGCATTTCCAGCATTAACTGGCAGTAAAATAGCCAATGCGCCAATTTTTGGTGCAGATGGTAAGTATCTTAAAGATAGTCATTTAGATCGTGTATTAAATGGCGTGCGGGTAATGCCTTCATGGAAAGCATTGTTAAATGATATCGAAATTGCATCAGTGATTACCTATGAAAGAAACGCCTTAGGCAATAGTATGGGTGATGTATTGCAACCAGCGCAAGTTAAAACAGCGCGTCAATAAATAAGTAACAGGATTTGAATCAACAGCAATTATTTAGCTTGAGTAATTAGGAGAAGGCGATGAGTACAATAACAGTAGTGCATCATGAAGAGCATGCTGAACACCCAACAGGAATTATACGTTGGCTAACTACCACCAACCATAAAGATATTGGTACTATGTATTTAACATTTGCGCTGATTATGTTCTTTGTAGGTGGGGCAATGATTTTGGGTATTCGAGCTGAATTATTTAAACCAGGTCTGCAGTTAATGAATCCTGAATTTTTTAATCAGTTAATTGGGGTTCATGCCTTGATTATGATTTTTGCTGCATTGATGCCAGCTGCGACAGGATTTGCTAACTGGATGATTCCATTGCAAATTGGTGCTCCTGATATGGCCTTACCTCGCTTAAATAATTGGGGTTTCTGGTTGCTACCACCTTCTGCAATTCTATTAACCCTGCCGTTCACACTAGCCTTGTTTGGCATTGGTGATGGCGCATTGGCAACAGGCTGGACATTTTATCCGCCACTATCTATTCAAGGTGGCATTGGCGTTGACTTTGCAATTTTTGCAGTTCACTTACTCGGTATTTCTTCAGTATTAGGTTCAATCAATATTATTGTAACCGTATTTAATATGCGAGCACCTGGCATGACTTTAATGAAAATGCCAATGTTCGTATGGGGCTGGTTAATTACTGCTTTCCTATTGATTGCCACTATTCCAGTACTTGCTGGCGCAGTAACTATGTTATTAACAGATCGTCACTTTGGTACGCATTTCTTTGATGCGGCTGGCGGTGGCGACCCGATCATGTTCCAACACTTATTCTGGTTCTTCGGTCATCCTGAAGTCTATATTTTGTTATTGCCAGTATGGGGTTTTATTCCACAAATTTTAGAAACATTCTCACGTAAACCAATGTACGGTTATAAAGCACAAGTGTATTCATTCTGGGGTGTAGGCGTGTTATCAGTCGTTGTTTGGGCGCATCACTTTTTCACATCAGGTATGCCAGTGCCAGCATTGCTTTACTTTATGTACAGCACCATGGCGATTTCACTACCATTGGCTGTGATGTTCTTTTGCTGGATTAAAACGATGTGGAAAGGCTCGATGAGCTTTGAAACACCCATGTTATTTACTGTAGGCTGGATTATTCTATTTGGTATTGGTGGATTGACAGGCCTAGTACTAGCTGACGTTGCTGCTGATGCGCAATATCACAATAGTTATTTTATCGTAGCACATTTTCACTATACGCTATTTGCGGGTGGCATTATGGGCATTATGGCAGGTACTTATTACTGGTTACCTAAAATGACGGGTCATATGTACAGCGAAAAGCTAGGTAAACTTCACTTCTGGCTAACAGCAATTTCATTTAACTTAACCTTCATACCTCAGTTCTTCTTAGGTTTGGCTGGTATGCCACGTCGTATTCCAGATTATGCATTACAATTTGCAGAGTTCAATATGATTTCAACAATCGCAGCATTCATTCTCGGCTTATCACAACTGCTATTTGTGTATAACATTGTGACCTGCGCACGTGGTGGCAAAAAAGCGACTGCTCAAGTTTGGGAAGGTGCACAAGGCTTAGAATGGACACTACCATCTCCGCCGCCTTACCATAGCTTTACTGAGCAACCAACAGTTAAATAATGATAAAAACTCGGCTTGATATTTAAGCCGAGCTTAATTTGGGTAAATATGGATAAGTCAGTAAAAAATACAAAAATCAGTAACAAAAAAATAGCCTTGGTATTAGGGGGCATTGCTTTAGCTTGGTATGTAGTGTCTATGTTTGCAATATGGCATCAGTAAACGAAAGTAAAGTATTAACCGCTAAAGAGCAACTTGATTTTAAAAATCAGCGTTTAATACGCAAGCTTTTATGGATGCTCCTTGGTTCTTTATTGTTTGCTTTTGCGCTTGTACCTATTTATAACGTTTTATGCAGTATGACTGGCTTAAATGGCAAGACGCAAAACACTGCGACTGTACTTGCTAAGGCAAAAATAGATAATACAAGATGGGTAAATGTACAGTTTACTTCTAGCGTGATGTCAGGATTAGGTTGGAATTTCTACCCTAAAACGACGAGTGTTAGGGTGCATCCTGGGCAAATAGAAACAGTGGTTTTTGTTGCAAAAAATACTACTAATGAGGTGGTAGTAGGCCAAGCAATACCAAGCGTTACACCAGGTATTGCAGCAGCAAACCTTAAAAAAATTGAATGCTTTTGTTTTATTAGGCAATCACTTAAGCCTGGTGAAGAAAGAGCAATGCCACTACGCTTTTTTGTAAGTCCAGATTTGCCAAAAGATGTATCTGACATGACATTGTCTTATTCATTTTTTCCAGCAGTTAAATAAAGTAACACGCGTAAATGTAAGGAGTGGTTTAAGGCGAGGTAATGGCTGAATTTTAGCTATTTTGAATTTAATCTATAAAATGCACAGGAGTTATTGCATGGCGACACATTCGAACAATCAGTATTATGTACCACACGGTAGTATTTACCCAGCAATCATCGCTGCTGGCTTACTGTCATTAGCTTCTGGTTTTATTTTTAGCGTGGCAACGGATAAAAGTAAAGATCTAGCTTATTTGCAAACACCTGGTAAATGGATGATGGTTTTAGGTGCCGTTCTTATTTTAAGTATGGTTTTTAAATGGATGGGTACAGTCATTACAGAAAGTGTTACTGGCCAATTTAAAGCTTGGGAAGATAAATCATTCCGTATTGGTATGATTGTATTTATTTGCTCAGAAGTTGCTTTCTTTGCGGCCTTTTTCGGCGCGTTATTCTATATGCGCGTATTTTCAGTGCCAGAATTAGGGGGTTATGACTTAGACATAACCCCTTACAAAGACTTCTTGGCTACTTGGCCATCATCAGGTCCTGGTGGCATGACCGTGTCAGGTGAATTCAAACCAGGCAAGCTGCAACCAATGGCAGCATGGGGTCTACCAGCAATCAACACTGCATTATTACTATCATCTGGTGCCACGATTACTTGGGCGCATTGGGGTTTGATTAAAAATAATCGTAAACAGCTCATTATTGGTATGGCACTTACGGTAGCGCTAGGTATTGCATTCTTGGTATGTCAGGCAACAGAATATCATGAAGCCTATACTGAAATGGGCTTAACGCTAAGATCTGGGGCTTATGGCGCTAGCTTCTTTATGCTCACAGGCTTTCACGGCTTTCACGTAATGCTAGGTACAATCATGCTAATTGTGATTTTACTACGCTGTATGAAGGGCCATTTCACACCTGAACATCATTTTGGTTTTGAAGGTGTTGCTTGGTATTGGCACTTTGTTGACGTGGTATGGCTAGGTCTGTTTATATTTGTATATTGGCTGTAAGTTAGTTAAATAAAAAGGGCGATGCAAATGCATCGCCCTTTTTATTTTTTAAAATTAATCTAAAATTTTCTTTTATTCTATGATTAATTTTTTAATGCAAATTTACGGGTGTGGTTGACCAATAAGCCCAAAATAGTAAGCAATCATCAAAAGAATAAATAAGGTGATTGAAAGCCCAATGCGAAGAGTAAGTGCTTTAACTGTTCTCTCACTACCAGTTTTGTCTTTAGCCAAAAAGAATAGGGCAGAAAATAAACTGCCAACAATTGCGAATAGAGCTAAAACGATGATGACTTTTATTAACATAACTTTGTCCAATTAATACTTAAATAGGCATTATGAGACCGCTCACAAACAAATGCAATTATGAAACAAATTCAATTTAGAATGCATCGTTATGTTTTTAGACCGTCTTTAATTGGCACGATTATCACTATGATGTGTATTCCGTTGTTTATTAAATTTGGCTTGTGGCAATATCACAAAGCGCAACAAAAAATGGCCATTCAAACGGCTTACAACGTAGCTAAATCAGATGAAGCGTTTCAATTTCCATTAGGCGCTATCAATAATAAAGTGATTAATGTTACTGATTGGAATTATAAAAAAATCAAGGTTACTGGGGTGTATGAGCCTAAGTATCAGTTTTTACTTGATAATCAAGTAGAAGGTAACCAAGTTGGTTTTCATGTAATTACACCATTAAAAATTGATCATACAACGCAATATGTCCTGGTTAATCGAGGTTGGATATTAGGCAAAGATCTGCATGCCGAGCTACCTCAATTTAATACACCAACAGGCGTGCAATCAGTAATCGGCCAAATATGGGTGCCTAGTAAAAAGATATTTACTTTAGAGGCAAATGCAAATGGAGTTGTAACGGGTGTAAACCAAAATAATCTGCCGTGGCAACCTGTTTGGCAAAACATGAATATTGGCCGTTATCAGCATAGCGTGCCATTTGTCGTTTCAGATTTTGCAATTAAACTAGATCAAGCGAGTGAGGCAGGTGGTTTTGTAAGAAACTGGCAAATGCCAGTTGAGCGCATAGCGACTAATATTGGTTATGCCTATCAGTGGTTTGGTTTCGCTATTGCTACACTGTTGATTTACATTTATATGAGCGTGACTAAAATGAGTTCGCTAGCAAAACCAAAGAAATTAATCTAGAGCCGAAATATGTCCTCAAGAATTTCGATTATTATAATTACATTTTAAGTAGAGTTTTACATGCAAAATGACATACAACTAACAGAACTAGAAATACAACGTAAAGGCCGCAAGGTATTTTTGTTGATGCTGGTATTTTTTATCGTACCGATTATCGTTGTTATATTGATGTATCAACTAAACTGGAAGCCTAATGGGGTAAGTCTAGGTGAGCTAGTTAAGCCTCCACGCGTACTTAGCAGTACTGTTGAACTTAAACGTGATGATGGTTCATTATTACCAGCGCAGTTCTGGAAAGAAAAATGGAGTGTTGTGTATGTGACGGATGCTTGTGAGCAAACATGCGCAGAAAAGTTACATAATATGCGTCAGCTTCATGCTTCACTTTATAAAGACAGTGATCGTGCTCAGCGGATATTAATCACAACAACTCAGGATGTGGCCAATATTAAACGTGACTACCCAGATTTAATCGTAATCAACCAGCCAGTTAAAAACGTCATCAGTTTTTCAGAGCAGTTTATGGTCAATGGTGAAAATACTGCGACTAGTCATAGGTTGTATTTGGTAGACCCGCTCGGCCATTTGATGATGAGTTATCACTCAACAGTGCCACTTGCTGACGTACGTAAAGATGTCACAAGGTTACTAAGATACTCGTGGGCAGGTTGATATGTACCCAACTTCAAACAATTTTAAGATATTTAAAGCACTTGTCTTATTCGGCGCTGTTTTAGCCTTATGCGTGGTCGTGCTTGGTGCCTATGTTAGGCTAACCGACGCTGGTTTGGGCTGCCCTGATTGGCCTGGTTGCTATGGTGCGCTTACCGTACCACAAAGTGAAGCCGCTATACAGCACGCACAAGAGGCTTACCCACACAGCACAGTCTTAGTTGGTAAAGCTTGGCGAGAAATGGCACATCGTTATTTAGCGAGTACGCTTGGTTTATTTGTTTTAGCAATTTGCATATTGGGTTGGCGTGCAAAACGTGAAATTAAAACTTCCGCTTGGCTACCGACATTTTTAGTGGTGTTGATTGGCTTTCAGGCGATGCTAGGTATGTGGACAGTAACTATGCTGCTGAAACCTGCGATTGTAAGTGCGCATTTGTTAGGTGGGATGTCTACCTTAGCCATACTCGTTTGGTTGGCCCATCGACATTGGGGACATTGTTCGGCCAATATTATTCACTCTTACCCATTGCGGCTTGCAATTCGTTTTGCACTTATTATTTTGCTCATGCAAATATTTTTGGGCGGTTGGACAAGTACTAACTATGCGGCATTAGCCTGCACAGATTTTCCAACCTGTCATGGTATGTGGCTACCAGAGATGGACTTTAAAGATGCATTTCATTTACTGCGTGATCTTGGGCAAAGTGCAAATGGCGGTTTGTTAACGTTAGCATCGATTACAGCTATTCAGTGGACACATAGGCTGGGTGCGCTGGTTACATTAATCTACTTGAGTCTGCTGGCATTAAATATATTAAAATACTGGCAATTAAAGCGGTTAGCATTGCTACTTCTAGTGGTATTGTTTGCACAAATAAGCTTAGGTATCGCCAACTTAATTCTACATTTGCCATTAGTGCTAGCGGTTGCACATAATTTTACGGCGGGCGTGCTTGTCATAATTTTAGTCATACTGAATTCAAAAATAACCAACAAGAAATAATAAAGGATTACCAAAGGCAGTATATTTTTATACTAATCCGAATAAACAAAATGATAAACAATGTGAGTGTTAAATGAGTACTAGAGTAACCATCCTGCAAAACATAGGTTTAAGTTTTAAAAGCTTTTTCTCACTTTGTAAACCAAGAGTCACATCTCTTATTGTATTTACGGCCATTATTGGTATGTATTTAGCAAAGCCAGCCACGGAGGCAATGTCGCTGTCATTATTGCTTGCCACAACAGTTGGAGTTGCCTTTGCCTCTGGCGCTGCCGCAGCTTTTAACTGTCTGATTGAACATAAAATTGATGCGATTATGGCTAGAACCAGAGGCCGAGCAATACCTACAGGACAGGTCTCATCAGCGCAAACTACTATTTTTGCGACCATTCTTGGCTTTACTGGTTTGGCTGTTTTATATATCTACGTAAACCCGCTTACAATGTGGCTAACTTTAGCTACCTTTGTTGGATACGCTGTTATTTATACCGTGTTTTTAAAGCCAGCAACACCAATGAATATTGTGATTGGTGGGGCTTCTGGCGCAATGCCGCCAATATTAGGCTGGGCTGCAGTGAATAATGTCGTTGCACCCGAGTCGCTTATAATGTTTTTAATTATCTTTGCATGGACGCCACCGCACTTTTGGGCATTGGCGTTATACAGACGTGAAGAGTATGCAAAAGTTGGTATGCCAATGCTGCCAGTGACGCACGGCGAGGCTTTTACTTTATTGCATATTTTGCTCTACACTATTATTTTGGTTGTAGTATCACTCATGCCTTATGGCATGGGTATGAGCGGCTTGATATACCTTGTTTCATCAATAATTTTAAATGCCATATTCATGGCTTACGTGATTGGGTTATATCGTAAATATTCTGATGATTTAGCTAAACGCACATTTAAGTATTCAATTCTTTACTTAACACTACTTTTCGCCGCACTGCTGGTTGATCACTACTGGTTGTTTTAGCGACTGCTGAAAAGTTAAGTTGCAAATAATAAATTATGCATGTTAACCAGTTACGCAACATGCATAATAAATTAGCTAGCTTTTAAATACCACTTGCCCATGCACTAAAGTAACTTTCACTTTCCCTGCTATCTCTAAGCCGCTGAATGGCGTATTTTTACCTTGGCTTTTTAAAGTGTCAGTGCTGATTTTCCAATACTCATTCGCATCAAATATACAAATATCCGCATCGCTATTGCTACTTAAATCCCCAGCTGAAATGCCTAAAATTTGTGCGGATGACTGGCTCACCAGCGCGATAGCCTCTAGTAAACTTACTTTTTCTTGTTGCGCCCATTTCAAGGTGAGTGCAAGCAATAGCTCTAAGCCCGTGGCGCCTATTTCAGCTTCCGCGAATGGTGCAAGCTTTGCATCGTCATCCACGGGCGTGTGATCTGAGCAAATGGCATTAATGGTGCCATCTTTTAGGCCGGCGCTTAAGGCTTCTTTGTCGCGTTGCGTTCTCAATGGCGGTTTTAAATGACAATTAGAGTCAAAAAAACCAATGTCATGTTCGGTGAGGTGCAGTTGATTTGCGCTGACATCGCAACTAATATTCGGGTTATGTTTTTTAGCCTCACGTATCATTTCCACGCCTTCAGCGGTTGATAAACGGCTAATATGGATTCGCGCACCAGTTTCTTTTGCGATGCGTAATATGCTCGCGAGCGCTAGCGCTTCGGCGGCGCTTGGAATGCCTTTTAAGCCCAGCCTGCTTGCGATTTCTCCATCGTGTGCAACACCATCTTTAGCTAAAAATGGTTCTTCCGCATGTAAAAATAAAGTAAAGCCAAAGGTTGCGGCATATTCCATCGCGCGCCATAGTACTTGCGTATCAGCAATGGCAATATTGGCTTGAGAAAAGCCAACACAGCCAGCCTCACGTAATTCTCCCATTTCAGAAAGTATTTTGCCTTGTAGTTGGCGCGTTAGTGCGCCTAGCGGGTAAACGTGTGCAAGATTAAGCTGCTTGGCGCGATGCTTTAGCATTTCTACCAAGCCTGGTTCATCTAACACTGGGTCTGTATCTGGGGGGCAAGCTAGGCTGGTGATGCCCCCTGCCACAGCAGCTTGTAGTTCGCTGACTAAGGTTGCTTTATATTCATCACCAGGCTCACGTAGCCTTGCTGATAGGTCAACCAAGCCTGGGCACACGATTAAATTACTGGCATCTATCGTTTGATTGGCAACAAAGTTATCAGGACATTGACCTAAAGCGACAATTTTTCCAGCGGCAATAAATACATCTAGATTACTATCGAGGTTGTTCTTAGGGTCGATGACGCGACCATTTTTAATATGAATTTTCATACTAGCATTCCAGTTTTAAACAGCTGCATTTCAGAGTAATGTATTTAAGCGTAATGTATTTAAGATTACAGGTCATTTAACCACCACCAGCTAGTATTGCCATTACCGCCATGCGCACAGCAATGCCGTAAGTGACTTGCGGCAAAATCACTGATTGACTGCCGTCAGCCACGCTGGAATCAATTTCTACACCACGATTCATCGGGCCAGGGTGCAATACTATCGCATCAGGCTTTGCTAAGCTTAGTTTCTCTTGGGTTAGGCCGTAAGTTTTAAAATACTCTTGTGCGCTTGGCAGCATTGCGCCATTCATACGCTCGTTTTGTAAGCGCAACATCATCACTACATCTACATCTTTTAGGCCTGCTTTCATGTCGTGAAATACATGTACGCCCAACTTTTCCACTTGCGCTGGTAGTAAGGTTTTAGGTGCAATAACTCGCACTTCTGGCACACCTAGCGTAGTGAGTGCGTGAATTTCAGACCTTGCTACACGCGAATGTAATACATCACCCACAATCGCCACTCTTAAATTATGTAAGTCTGACTTGTATTTACGGATGGTAAAGGTATCCAGCAAGCCTTGGGTAGGGTGTGAGTGGCGACCATCGCCTGCATTAATTACATGAATATGGTTCGGAACATGTTTGGCAATAAAGTGCGCAGCGCCAGACTGTGCATGTCGCACCACAAACATATCCGCGTGCATGGCAATTAGATTGTCTACCGTGTCTAAAATCGTTTCACCTTTAGATTGCGACGAGGTATTTACATTTAGGCTGATGACATCGGCAGATAAGCGTTTAGCTGCAATTTCAAAGGTGGTGCGGGTACGGGTGCTATTTTCAAAAAACAGGTTACATACCGTTTTCCCGCGCAGTAGCGGCACTTTTTTGACTTCACGCTCAGCTACACCTACAAATGACTCTGCAGTATCTAATATTTGATTCAATATTTTTTTGGGCAAGCCTTCAATCGAGAGTAGGTGTCGTAAGCGGCCATCAGCATCTAATTGAGGGTTATTCATACTAGAGTTCTACTTGATTGGTTTGTGTGATTGAACTAATCAGTTGCAGGCTCAACTTGCCTTCTGCATCTTGTATTAGCTGTAAATTTTGTGATGCATCTAACGCAATATCCATCGCAGTAAGCTGTGGTGCGATTGGTAATTCACGCCCCCCACGGTTGATCAAAGCCACTAAGGTGATGCTGGCAGGGCGACCATAATCAAACAGCTCATTCATTGCTGCACGGGTGGTGCGGCCTGTATAAAATACATCATCAATTAGAATAATATGCTTATTTTCGACTTCAAACGGGATCTGGCTAGGGCGATTTTCTGCTTTCAAACCACGACTGACAAAGTCATCTCGATAAAAAGAAACATCTAGTGTGCCGTGTTCAATGGCGTTGGTCTTAATATCATTTTCTAGTAGAACTAGTAGCCTTTCCATTAACCAAACACCACCACTTTGAATGCCGACCAATGCCAAATTGGTTTGCAACAGTGGTTGAAGCTTTTGCGCTATGGTTTGAAGCAGGTCTTCTGCGCTAGGTAGTTGAATGTTTGTTGAACTCATGGCGTTATTTTACTTGTATTTTATATATTTGTATTTTTGGGTATATGTAATTTTCAGCATTGATGGAATAGTAGTCGTCGCTCAGTTTAAATGCCATCAAAATAACTTTGCAATATAGTTTGTGCTGCTACTTGGTCTAGCATCACCTTTTGCGCACGGCCTTTTATGCCAGATTGGTTTAGCATGTCGCTAGCTTCAACCGAGCTATAACGCTCGTCTATCATCATCACTGGAATATTAAAGCGGCCATTTAAGCGCCTAGCAAATTTTTTACAGAGTTGCGTTACGCTGGTTTCGGCATCGTCTATACTTAACGGCAGGCCGACAATCAACAATCTTGGTTGCCATTCTTTAACAAGTTTATTGATTACTTCAAAGCGTATTTCGTTGCTTTCGTTATCAATGGTGGTCAGTGGGTTGGCGATGGCTAATAAGTGCTCACCAACCGCGATGCCTATGCGTTGCTCGCCAAAATCAAAACACAATACAGTGCTGGCTAATACGATTTTTGCATCATAAACATTTTCGTTGTCAATTAATTGGCCGTGCCCAGCTGGTGTTATGTTGTGATCAACAGCCATTAAGCGTGGCCAGCCACATCTGAAAGCATGGCTGGATCGACACCTAATAAAGCCATTGTCGCATTGAGTTTTTCACCATGTTTGGTTTCGTACAAAATTTTATGCAGCGTTTCTACATCTTTAGCTTGTACAGATAACCAAGCATTTTGCTTAATTTCTTCTTCTAGCTGACCAGGCGTCCAGCCAGCATAACCCAGCGTGAGCAACATTTTTTCTGGGCCTGCACCAATTGCAACTGATTCTAGAATATCTTTTGAGGTAGTGAGCGCAGTATTTTCTGCAATAGTAATAGTGCTGTCCCATTCACCTGCGACAGTTTCATGTAACACAAAACCGCGCTCCGGTTGCACCGGTCCGCCATATAACACATGGTGCTGTGCAACCATACCATTGAGCAATTCAACATTAATTTTTTCAAATAATGTTTCGTAAGTCACGTCACTAGGTCGGTTAATTATCACACCCATCGCGCCGTCTTGAGTGTGGGTACAGATAAAAGTAACGGATTTTTCAAAAAATGGGTCTGTCATGGCTGGCATGGCGATAAGAAAGTGACCAGTAAGATTAACGTTTTCCAATGTGATTATTTCACCCTATATAATTATCTGTTGACACTAGTCATGCGTGATTGATTCTAAAGTAAATGCCAGAAACGCACTAATGCTATCAAAATAGATGCTCTCTGAGCCCCGTCCCTATTGGCTCGCAGGGCATCTATTTTTAACGTTTTTAGCTATGTTTAGCGGCTTCTAAATAGCCAGTGACTTCTAAACCAAAGCCGGCCATGCTAGGCATTTTTCGCGGTGTCGCCATTAGCATCATTTTACCTACGCCGCAATCAAGTAATATTTGCGAACCTATGCCGTAAGTACGGAGCTCTTGGTTAATGCGGATCGGTTCATCAGCACCTTTAATGCGCTCAACAATCATATCGCCAGTTTCTTGCTGATGCAATAATACCATCACCCCAACTTCAGCATTAGCAATCACTTTCATCGCCTCTAGGGTATTCCAGCTATGCGAGCAGCTGGTGCTGTCTAACAAATCAAATATTGATAGCGGTTCATGCACACGCACCAAAACTTCTTGCTCAGGCTTTGGCGTACCTTTGATTAAAGCTAAATGTGTTTCTCTGGCAATTTTATCGTGATAAGCAATCAGCTTCATTTCGCCATATGGTGTTTGAATCATCCGTTCGGCGGCACGTTCAACCAAACTTTCTGTTTGGGCACGATACTGTATTAAATCTGCAATCGTGCCAATTTTAAGTTGATGTTCGGTAGCAAATAACATTAAATCTGGCAGACGCGCCATGTTGCCGTCATCTTTTAAAATTTCGCAGATTACGCTAGACGGCTGGCAACCAGCTAAATAAGCTAAGTCACAGCCCGCTTCGGTATGGCCTGCCCGCACCAGCACGCCACCATCCATCGCTGCCAGTGGGAATATATGGCCAGGGCTGACAATATCCTCAGGCTTGGCATTTTTTGCCACAGCCGCTTGCACTGTGCGCGCCCGGTCTGCCGCAGAAATTCCGGTAGTGACGCCTTCAGCCGCCTCAATAGAAACCGTGAAATTGGTGCCCATGCGCGCACCGTTTTTTTGTACCATTTTGGTCAGATTAAGCTGATGGCAATGTGCCTCAGTTAAGGTTAAACAGATCAGTCCACGGCCATATTTAGCCATAAAGTTAATATGTTCAGCGGTGGCGAATTCGGCAGCCAGAACTAAATCACCTTCATTTTCGCGATTTTCATCGTCAACTAATACCACCATCCGGCCGAGTTTTATTTCTTCAATAATCTCTAAAGCCGTACTAATTTTAATACTTTCGTTGCTGGTGCTGTTGTTCATTATATTGCCAATCATGCAGGGGATTTATTCGGTTGGTTATCAGAAGCCCATTCAGCCATGCGCTCCACATAACGGGCGATTTGGTCTACTTCTAGGTTTACTTGGCTACCAATCTTTAAAAATTGCAGGGTCGTATTTTCTAGCGTATGTGGAATCAGATTCATGCTAAAAGCATCAACAAGCACGGTATTTACAGTCAGGCTGACACCGTTTACACAAATCGAACCTTTGACTGCAATATATTTTGAAATCGCGTGCGGTGCACGAATATCCAGCTTCCAGCAATCGCCTATTTGTTCAAAAAGGACTACTTCGCCTACGCCATCGACATGGCCGCTCACCAGATGGCCACCTAATCTGTCGCTCAGCCGTAATGCCTTTTCTAAATTCACCGCATGCCGACCACTTAAACCAACCGTGACCGACAATGTTTCTTTAGAAACATGTGCGGAAAAATGCGTATCATCACACGAAATTGCCGTTAGACAAACGCCATTCACTGCAATGCTGTCACCAACCTTGACGTCGCGCATATCTAGTTCCGTACAGCTGATGTTAAGCCTTAGGTCTTGGCCAATAGCCGCTGCTTGTTCAATTTGACCTATGGTCTGAATAATGCCAGTAAACATGATGCGATTTTATCAGAGTTGGCGTGCAATATGTTTCGGCGTAGAGACTTGAAATAAAAATAATCCGTGATATTGGTTTAGGTAAGGTGAGTGTTGCGATTGTAAGTCTTAAGAATGTAAGACTCAAGATCACTGGGCATGATTTTAACAAAGCTAATTTTGGATGCGGCTGATATTCAAGTAAAATCCAATTATGGACATTTACGCACTTGCAAAACCGCTACTGTTTCAGTTTGATGCTGAAGCAGCTCATGATATAACGCTTAACAGTCTCAAGTTTGCTGAGCATTTGGGGGCTTTGGCACTTTATCCCACGCCGCCTGTTTGCCAGACCAGGCAAGTGATGGGTATCCACTTCCCTAACCCCGTAGGTTTGGCTGCTGGATTAGATAAGAATGGCGCGGTTATCGATGGTATGGCCGCACTGGGCTTTGGTTTTATTGAAGTAGGCACTGTTACGCCACGCCCTCAGCGAGGCAACCCTAAACCACGTTTGTTCAGAGTGATAGAGGCGCAGGGTGTGGTGAATCGCTTTGGTTTTAATAATCTTGGTGTAGATAAGCTGATTGAAAATGTAGCAGCAGCCAAATATAAAGGTGTGCTGGGCATTAATATCGGTAAAAATTTCGATACGCCTATGGAAAATGCAGTGGATGACTATTTGATCTGCATGCAAAAAGTCTATGCGCATGCCAGTTATATTACGGTGAATATTTCGTCGCCTAATACCAAGAATCTACGCGCGCTACAAGAAAAAGAAGCTCTTTCAGCGTTGTTATCTATGCTTAAATCAGCGCAAACAAAGCTGGCAGATCAGCATGGACGTTACGTGCCTATCACCCTGAAAATTGCCCCCGATCTTGAGCATGAGCAAGTCAATGAAATTGCTGACTTGCTGGTTGAACACAAGATTGATGGTGTGATTGCAACAAATACTACGCTATCTCGCCAGATGGTGCAGGGCATGAAAAATGCAAATGAAGCTGGGGGATTATCTGGCGCACCAGTGCGTCAAAAATCTACTTTGGTGATTCAGCAACTCTCACAAAGGTTGCAAGGCGCATTGCCGATTATTGGCGTTGGTGGCATTTTATGCGGAGCAGATGCTGTTGAGAAAATGGCAGCAGGGGCAGACTTGGTGCAGGTGTACAGCGGCTTGATTTATAAAGGGCCAAAATTAGTACATGATATTTGTCGAACTTTAGGCTAGTTTGTAGCATTAATGGCGTTACCGATTAGTTTAGCTGACATCGCCATTTTTCCGTTTATCCAGCAGTTTTCAGCAGTTGATCCAGCTTGGTTTGAGGTCGCACCATATACTAAAGTAAGCGCTTGGCTAAACAAGCTGGTGGCATCCAATTTGTTTATCGGCATCATGCAAAAACAGCCAACTTAAAGTTGGCTGTTTTAATAGGTTTTTGAATCCGCAGAGCTTACATTAAGCCTTAATCTACAGTAGCTAGCGCACCTGTTGTTGATTGCGTGTCATCTGAGAAAATTAGCTGAACTTCGTCTTTATCATCCACGTCCACATGCACGCTACCACCGTGAGCAAGCCTGCCAAACAATAACTCATCTGCCAGCGCTTTACGGATAGTATCTTGAATCAAGCGTGCCATCGGACGAGCGCCCATCAATGGGTCGAAGCCTTTTTTACCCAAGTAAGCTTTAAGCGCGTCACTAAAGGTTACTTCCACTTTTTTGTCGTGCAACTGATCTTCAAGTTGAATTAAGAACTTATCAACCACGCGAATAATCACGTCTTGCGATAGTGAAGCAAACGATACCGTCGCATCTAAACGATTACGGAACTCTGGCGAGAATAAGCGCTTGATATCCGCTTGCTCATCACCGGCTTGCTTGCTATTAGTAAAGCCGATGTTTGATTTAGATAAGTTCTCCGCCCCTGCATTGGTCGTCATAATAATGGTCACATTTCTAAAGTCCGCTTTACGACCATTATTGTCGGTAAGCGTGCCGTGATCCATAACCTGTAGCAAAATGTTGAAAATATCAGGATGCGCTTTTTCAATTTCATCCAATAATAATACGCAGTATGGATGTTTGGTGATAGCCTCTGTCATCATGCCGCCTTGTTCAAAGCCTACGTAGCCTGGAGGCGCGCCAATCAAGCGTGACACAGCATGTCGCTCCATATATTCACTCATGTCGAAGCGAATGAGTTCTATGCCCATAATGTAGGCCAATTGCTTGGCAACTTCAGTTTTTCCTACGCCAGTCGGCCCGCTAAATAAGAAGCTGCCGATGGGCTTGTTACCTTGCCCCAAGCCGCTACGCGCCATTTTTACGGCAGATGCTAGCGTTTCAATCGCTTTATCCTGACCGAATACAACCGCTTTTAAATCACGCTCTAATGTTCTAAGTGCACTTCTGTCATCGCTAGAGATGTTTTTTGGCGGAATACGCGCGATTTTTGCGATGATGTCCTCAATCTCTTTGTTTCCGATGGTTTTTTTCTGTTTTGATTTTGGCAGGATACGTTGTGCAGCACCAGCTTCATCAATCACATCAATCGCCTTGTCAGGCAAGTGACGGTCATTGATATATTTAGCCGATAACTCGGCTGCTGTGCTTAAAGCAGCAGCAGTATATTTAACACTGTGATGTGCTTCAAAGCGAGATTTCAGACCTTTTAAAATTTCAATTGTTTCGGCAACCGTAGGTTCTGCTACATCAATCTTTTGGAAGCGGCGTGCTAGCGCATGGTCTTTTTCAAAAACACCACGGTATTCCTGATAAGTCGTTGCACCTATGCATTTTAGCGAGCCGTTTGACAGCGCTGGTTTTAGTAAGTTGCTGGCATCCAAAGTACCGCCACTGGCCGAGCCAGCACCAATCAAAGTATGAATCTCATCGATAAACAATATCGCATAGGGATTTTCAGCCAGTTGCTTCATCACTGCTTTTAAGCGTTGCTCAAAATCACCCCGGTATTTAGTACCAGCCAGCAATGCACCCATATCTAGCGAATACACAACAGCATTAGCTAATACATCAGGAATTTCTTTTTCGACAATACGGCGTGCTAAACCTTCAGCAATCGCCGTTTTACCTACACCAGCCTCACCAACTAATAAAGGGTTGTTTTTACGGCGACGGCAAAGTGTTTGTACAACACGCTCCAGCTCTGGCCCACGACCAATCAACGGGTCGATTTTGCCAGCCAGCACTTGTACGTTTAAGTTGAGTGTGTAATTTTCAAGTGCGCCATTTGGCGTAGCTTCAACATCAGCCTCGTGTTCTACACCTTCTGGTTTTGCTATTTCACCAATTTTTGAAACGCCGTGAGAGATGAAGTTAACTACATCTAAACGCGTAACACCTTGTTGATGTAAGAAAAAAACCGCGTGTGAATCTTTTTCACCAAAGATGGCTACCAGCACATTAGCACCAGTGACTTCTTTTTTACCTGAAGACTGCACATGCAACATGGCACGCTGAATCACACGTTGAAAACCAAGCGTAGGTTGCGTATCAACGTCATCTTGACCAATTACGGTCGGCGTATGCTCTTCAATGTATTGATTTAGCTCGGTACGTAAAACCTCCAGTTTAATGCCACAGGCACGTAGCACTTCAGCCGCAGTAGGGTTGTCTATCATGGCTAGTAGCAAATGCTCAACGGTAATGAGTTCGTGACGTTTTTGCCTAGCATCCATAAATGCCATGTGAAGACTAACTTCTAATTCTTGAGCAATCATTTTTTAAACCCTACATTCAATATTATTTCGAGCCATATTATTTCTGTGATTGAGTCATCTCTAAGCGGGCTCAGTTACGCATTGCAAAGGATGTTGTAGCTCTTTTGCATAATTAAGTACTTGATTCATTTTAGTTTCTGCAATATCTTGCGGATAAACACCACATACTCCTACGCCCTCTGTATGCACTTTGAGCATAATTTGCGTGGCTTGTTCGCGATTTTTGTTAAAAAATCGTTCAATACACTCAACCACGAATTCCATAGGTGTGTAATCGTCATTTAATAGCAACACCTTGAACATGGGGGGCAATTTTGGTTTTGCAACTTCAGGTTTCAGTGCGGTGTTGCTATCAAAGGGTTGGTTAGCCATATCGGAATCTATTTTGAGCCAAACTATAAAAATTTCAAGCTTAATGTGAATAGGGTCATCTTAAATGATCAATTAAATTTCATTGCGCGGAATAACGATGTGAAAGAACTGCAAACTTATGGGAATATTTTAACGCTTTTCACGATGCGATCTTGTGTTTGCATAATTTCCAGTACGTGTGTGCCAATTTTAAAACTGGTATTGGGTTCTGGAATGTCTTGAAAATGCTCGATAATTAAGCCATTAAGCGTGCGAGGACCATCAATCGGGAAGTTTAAACTTAACTTTTTATTCAGATCGCGCAAGGGGCTACTGCCGTCTACCAGCCAGCTACCATCGGCATCTTTGCGATAACTGCCTAGGCGTGAAGGCGATTGCGTGGTGAAGTCGCCAATAACTTCTTCTAGAATATCTTCTAAGGTTACTAAGCCCTTAAATTCTCCATATTCATCAACCACTAAAGCGACGCGTTGCTGGTGTTCTTGAAACTGCTGTATTTGGGTATATAGCGGCGTGCCAGATGGAATGAAGTAAGGCTCTGCAATTACTTCGCGCAGCGTATCTTTATCAACACCGTTGCTTTCATGGTGAGAGCGTAGTAGCGACATTACTTTTCTTAGGTGCAATATACCAATAATTTCTTCATTGTCACCTTGTCGTACTGGTAGGCGTGTATGGTGGCTATTAGAAATCTGCTGCAATATATCGTCCAGAGGCGCATCAAGATCTACGGTTTCAACTAAGGTGTGTGCGGTCATTACGTCATCAACTGTAATGGTTTCTAGATCAAATAAATTCAGCAAAATTGAGCGGTGTTTTTTAGGGATGAAATGCCCTGCATCAGTCACAATGCTGCGTAACTCTTCGGTGGTAACCGCGTGTAAAATTTCTTCAAAATTCACTTTAAGGCCTAGTAGTCGCACAAAGCCTTTAACAAAAAGATTAACAAAAGAGACGATAGGGTTAAATAGCCACAGCAACGGATAGAGCAGGTAGCTACAAGCAAAACCTAATTTTTCAGGGTAAGCGGCGGCAATTACTTTGGGTGAAATTTCACTAAACACCAAGATGGCAAAGGTAACCGCTAGCGAACCTATCATCAACACATATTTGCCTTCACCAAAAAAGTATTCGCTAATAAATACTTCCAAAGCGGATGCGCCGACGATGCAAAGAGTATTTCCAAGCAGAATAACACCTAGTAGCTTGTCCGTTTTGGCTAATAGAATATTGGCTAGCCTAGCGCCACGGTGACCTTGCTTAGCCAAGTGCTTCATCCGATAACGGTTGAGCGACATGAGGCTTGTTTCTGCCATAGAGAAAAATGCAGAAAACAGCAACAATATGGCGAGTATGCCTAACTGCCAATAGATGGGAATATTATCCAATGAGGTTTATTTTATGTGGTGAAATGTTTGATGAGTGTATACGTGGGAGCTACTATAAATCAAGTGCGCATTGTATTTTCGCACTTGATTTAGTAGGTTGTTTTGTTGACAACGTAAGCTTGTTACTTATGCGAAATCTGAAGGATGCGGCTCAGCAACTTCAACTTCTACTTTTTTGCTGCTTTCTTTTTTCTCGACATCACCAATTAAATTGGCCCGATTAACACCTAGCCACATGGCGATTGGGCAAGCAACTAATACTGATGAATAAATACCAAACAAAATACCGATGGTCAGTGCTAACGCAAAGTTATGTAAAACTTCGCCACCAAATAACAACATTGAGCCAACCATGGTTTGAGTCATGGTATGGGTGATAATTGTGCGAGACATCGTTCGAGTGATGGCATTGTCAATGACTTGCACAACGCTGGCTTTACGCATCTTTCTGAAGTTTTCACGGACACGGTCAAAGACCACAACAGACTCATTTACCGAGTAGCCTAGTACCGCTAAAATAGCTGCAAGTACAGTTAAGTTGAACTCCCATTGAAAGAAGGCGAAAAAGCCTAAGATAATCACCACATCATGCATGTTGGCGACAATTGCGGCAATCGCAAAGCGCCATTCAAAACGTAGCCATAGATATAACACAATACCTAAACTGACAAAGAATAGCGCCAAGCCACCATTTTCATAAAGCTCATCGCCGACTTGGGCCCCTACAGCCTCAACACGACGAATTTCCGCATGAGGATCTGCTGTGACTAAGGCTGTTTTAACTTGTTCTGAGAGTTGTGAAACAGATAAACCTGTTTTTACTGGCAAGCGGATTAGCACGTCGTGACTAGAGCCGAAGTTTTGTACAGTGGCTTCTTTTAAACCTATGCTGTCTACTGCTTTACGCACACTTTCCAGATTTGCCGCTTGTGGGTAGCTCACTTCCATGACGGTGCCGCCAGTAAAGTCTACGCCAAAATTTAAGCCGCGTGTGGCTAAAAATACAATCGCTAATATAAATGTAATCAATGAGATGGAGGTCGTCAGGCGACCGTAACTCATAAAGGGGATATCATTTTTAATTCTAAATAATTCCATGATGTGTACTCTAAATATTCTAAATAAGGTGTGTTGGACTAAATGCTGAAACTTAGGCTTTGTATATTTGGCCGATGGATAACTTGTTTACTTTACGGCGATAGCCGTAAATCAAGTTTACAAAGGCGCGCGAAACTAAAACTGCACTAAACATTGAAGTTAAAATGCCTAATACATGCACCACAGCAAAGCCTTTAATCGGCCCTGTACCAAACATAAATAATGCCAAACCAGCAATCAGCGTGGTGACGTTTGAGTCTAAAATAGTGTCCCAAGCCCTGTCGTAACCCGCATGAATACTCGCTTGTGGCGTATTGCCATTGCGCAGCTCTTCACGAATTCGCTCATTGATGAGTACGTTTGCATCAATCGCCATTCCCAATGCTAACGCGATTGCAGCCAAGCCTGGTAAGGTTAGTGTTGCTTGTAGCATTGATAATATCGCTACCAGTAATAATAGGTTGATTGCTAGCGCTGCTACGGAAACGGCACCAAAGGCCATGTAGTAAATCATCATCATGACGGCGATGGCAGCAAAACCCCATATGGTGGAATGCATACCACGGTTAATATTGTCTTGCCCCATGCTTGGGCCAACGGTACGTTCTTCAATAATATCCATTGGTGCAGCGAGCGCGCCAGCGCGAAGTAGTAATGAAATGTCAGTCGCTTCTTGCGTATTAGCCATGCCGGTAATTTGCACGCGGCCACCACCGATTTCGCCATTAATCACAGGGGCTGTGACCACTTCAGTGCTGCCTTTTTCAATTAGCAAAATAGCCATGCGTTTGCCCACGTTTTCACGCGTAATTTGTTGAAAAATACGTGCGCCACGGCCATCTAGCGTAACATTTACCGTTGAACGGCCTGATTGATTATCTACGCCCGGTCCTGCATCTGTAATGTAATCTCCAGTTAATACCACATTCTTTTTCACTAAAATCGGACGACCTTCACGGTCTTTATATACCTCATCACCCATAGGTGCTTGGCCTTTGGCTGCATTTTCAAGTGTCACGGAATCAGTCTTCTCTTCATCGACCATGCGAATTTCAAGAGTAGCAGTACGGCCGATAATCTCTTTAGCTTTAGCGGTATCTTGCACGCCTGGTAATTGCACCACCACACGGTCAGCGCCTTGTTGCTGGATGATTGGTTCAGCAACACCCAACTCATTGATACGATTATGTAACGTTTGAATATTTTGCTTGATGGCAAAGTCTTGAATATGTTTTTGTTCTACCAAGCTTAACGAAGCTTTTAGAAGCTTCTCTTCACCGACAGTAGATTCTTCCAAAGTTAAATTTGGATACTCTTTACTGATAATGTTGCGCGCTTTGACTAACTCGGCCTCGCTGTTGAAGCGTACTTGTACTGTTTCGCCTTCACGCGTAACACCAACATAAGAGATGCGCTCTTTACGCAATGCCGTTCTAAAGTCGCCTACAAAGCGTTCTGCTGCCTTGCTCAATGCGGCTTTCATGTCCACTTGCATTAAAAAATGCACACCGCCACGCAAATCTAAGCCCAAATACATCGGTTTGGCACCTAAGCTACGCAACCAGCTAGGAGAGCGTGAAAGTAAATTTAGTGTAACCGTGTAATCACTACCAAGGCTTGCCTGAAGCACATCTTTGGCTTTAATTTGTATATCGGTGCTATCAAAACGTGCTTTAACACCGCGTGCATCCAGATACACGCCATCGTATTGAATTTTTTCTTGCTTGAATATCGCCTCTACTTGACCGAGTAGTGCCGAATCAAGTTTAGTGGTGCTTTTTGCTGGGGTAATTTGTACAGCAGGCGATTCACCAAAAAAGTTTGGAATGGTGTAAACAAAGCCAATCAAAATCATGATGGCAACGAAGATGTTCTTCCACATTGGATAGCGGTTCATAGTGAGGCTCTAGTCAAAAACGATGTGTGGTTTATAAAGTCAGGTGTTAATTTTGAATATACTTAGTGTTGATGACTAAATATTCTTAATCGTACCTTTTGGTAAAGCGCTTTGAATCGCTTGTTTTTGTACGGTGATTTCTGTATTTGCAGCAACTTCAACACTGACAAAAGTGTCGGTTACTTTGGTTACCTTACCTACAATGCCGCCACTGGTAACCACTTCGTCACCTTTTTGCAAAGCAGCAATCATATTGCGCTGTTCTTTTGCTTGTTTCATTTGCGGGCGAATAATCATGAAGAAGAACAACACAAAAATCACGACAAGCGGTAGAGAACTCATTAAGTCTGTGGCTGATGAAGCAGATGCTGCGTATGCATTTGATATAAACACGATATTACCTTCTTATGAAATTGACTGGCATAGTTAAAAAATTAGCTTCGGATTTTAACACAGAGTTTCAGTTGTTGCAGATAAGATGGGTCGTTGATTGTGGTGATGCAATCGTGCTTAGCATTAAGATTTATAAGGGTGTTTGGCAGATTGGTTATGAGAGAAAGGGAAACTGAAGCTGTTTAATTGAGCCGTCAGTTTTTCAACATTATCAATATGATTGAAATACACAATTGAAATACACAATAATCGTCATTCTCTGAAGAGTGTTAATGAAGAAATTATGCGCAACTAGGCTTAGCCAAACTTGCCTGTGATGTAATCTTCAGTTTCTTTGCGGGTAGGGCGGGTGAAAATGGTGTCTGTGTCGCCATATTCCATGAGCTCACCTAAATACATATAAGCGGTGTAATCCGACACGCGTGCCGCTTGTTGCATATTATGCGTAACCACCAAAATAGTCAGTTTGTTTTTTAACTCACTCATCAACTCTTCAATGTTGGCTGTGGCAATTGGGTCTAGTGCGGAGGTAGGCTCATCAAATAACATGATTTCTGGGTCGGTTGCCAGTGCGCGCGCAATACACAAGCGTTGTTGCTGGCCGCCAGATAGGTTAAAAGCAAGGTCTTGCTGGCGATCTTTAACTTCATTCCATAGTGCGGCACCTTTTAAGGCTTCTTCTACTTTATCCGCCAAGGTGCGCTGGTTTTTTTCACCGCGTACACGTAAACCATAGGCTACGTTTTCGAAAATAGACTTAGGAAACGGGTTCGGTTTTTGAAACACCATGCTAATGCGCATCCGCACTTCAATCGGGTCAACCCCAGCTTCCAAAATGTTCGTGTTATCTGGATGCATGACGATTTGGCCTTCATACTTATTGCCAGGGTATAAGTCATGCATGCGATTAAAGCAGCGTAAAAAGGTTGATTTTCCGCAGCCAGAAGGGCCAATGAGTGCCGTGATTTTATTTTCATACAAGGGCATGCTTACGCTTTTAAGTGCTTGGTTACCATTGCTATAAAAGAAATTAAGCTCGCGTGATTCTGCTTTGAGTGCGGTTGTAGCGTTAATCATGTTGTTCCCTAATATATTTACAAATTGCTTTGTTCATTTTATTCAGCCAGCTTTTAATCTGCTAGTTTTACCACTTGATGTTTTTGCGAATTTTATAGCGCAAATAGATGGCTGTACCGTTCATCATGAGCGTTACAACAATAATAATGGCACCAGTAGCCGCTGCATTTGTGGCGAAAGCGTGGTCTGGGCGCGATAGCCAGTTAAACATTTGGATTGGTAACACTGTAAAGCCTGAGCCTAGCCATTCAAAATTAATAAATGGTGCAACATCAGAAATAGGCGAAGGTGGCAAGAATGCAATAAATGTGAGTGCGCCTATGGTGATAATCGGGGCAGTTTCACCGATTGCACGAGACATACCAATAATTACACCCGTTAAAATACCTCCTTGGGAATATTTAACAACATGATCTTTTACCACCTGCCATTTGGTTGCGCCTACGGCATACGCAGCTTCACGAATGGCAACTGGAATTCCCCGGATGGCCTCACGGGTAGAAACAATCACCACTGGTAGTGTTAACAAACCTAGCGTTAAGCCAGCGGTTAAAATGCTTTCTCCCAAGCCTAAGCCATACACAAAAAGTCCAAGCGCGAGTAAGCCGTAAATAATAGAAGGTACGCCCGCTAGATTAGATACGTTAATTTCAATTAAATCAGAAAACCAATTTTTCGGGGCATATTCTTCTAGGTACAATCCCGCTGCTACACCCATTGGAACTGCAGTTAAAAAAGTCACTATCATCACTAAAACTGAACCAACCCATGCTGATAGTAAGCCAGCATTAGCTGCGCGGCGTGATGGAAATTCACTAAAAAATGTAAGGTTAAAGCGTGGATAACCATCCATTACCAAGTCAAGAAACAAGGTTAATAGTGTTAGCAAACCTAACATTAAGGCGAGTAAGCCAACTGCTGCAAAAATAATGTCATTGCGCTTATGGCGGCGGATCATTGCGCGCACGGCCACTAGGTTTTCAAGCACGGTAGCTTTAGTTTTTAAGGTTTGAGTGGTCATATCGGATTCCATTTAGCTGATTTAATATATTGCACTTTAATATTGTTCGCGGTATTTTTTACGCACGACATGACCAATAATATTAAAAACTAAAGTGAGCACAAATAGCACCAAGCCCGCAGCAAAAATACTCTGGTAACCAATGCTGCCATGCGGTAAATCGCCCATAGCCACTTGCACAATATAGGCAGTAATGGTCGCAGCACCTTCCATCGGGTTGAACGTTAAAGTCGGCTGCTGACCAGCCGCCACAGCGACGACCATCGTTTCACCCACCGCGCGGGAAATAGCTAAAATATATGCTGCTACGATGCCAGAAACAGCTGCGGGAGTAACTACTCGGAGTGCGGTTTGGAAGCGTGTAGCGCCCATCGCGTAAGAGCCCTCACGCATACTCATCGGCACTGCGCGCATGGCATCTTCAGCGACTGAAGCAATATAAGGGACAATCATTACACCCATCACAATCCCTGCACCCAACATGTTGAAGCCAGGAAGTTCAGGGAATATTTTTTGTAAAAGTGGTGTAACAAAAAGCAGGGCAAAGTAACCAAATGCAATGGTTGGTACGCCCACCAGTAGTTCTAACATGGGTTTAACAATTTCACGTACTTTGTGTGAGGCAAATTCAGAAAGATAAATTGCACCGATTGTACCTACTGGTACGGCAACCGCAAGCGCCACTGCTGAAGTAGTGAGAGTACCAGACACTAACGGCATAATGCCATAATGCGCATCTTCAAAAAGCGGGGTCCATTCGGTGGCAGTAAAAAACTCAACTAAAGAAACTACTTTAAAAAAACCTAAAGATTCATACAAAAGAATCGCCACAATAGCAAACGTCGTAAATACAGCAGAAAGCGCCGCCAGCATTAAAATGAACTCAATTAAACGTTCTTTAATGTTTCTGCGGACATTTTTAGCCAAACTAGGGCTAATGGATAACGCGATAGATTGATTTTGCATATTGATTGCAGTGTTCATATTGTGACTTTTATGATTGTAACGATATTAAACGGTTTGATAAACTTCATTATTTTAAAAAGGGAGCGGTACAAGCCCGCCCCTTTTTGCTTACATTACTTTTATGACTTATTTAATTCTGTTAATTAAGTCTTTAATTTTGATACCCACTTCATTTTTACCACCAAAACCTGTACCTGGTTTCATTGCTTTAAAGTGCTCTTTTACTGCAACATAATCTTCGCTTGGCAAAGGTACGTATTTAACTTCAGCCACTAATTTTGGTGCATTTTCTAAGTAGAAATTTACAAAAGCTTTAACTTCAGGCTTGAAAGCTGCCGCTGTAGCGTTCACGTAGATGAATAGTGGGCGTGAAAGAGGTTGGTAAGTACCATCTTTTACAGCTTCTGGTGATGGCATTACAGCTGGTGAACCTGCTTTAGCTGAGATAGGGATGGCTCTTAATTTGTCTTTATTTTCTTCGTAGTAAGCATAACCAAAGTAAGCTAAACCGCCTACATTGCCTGAAACGCCTTGTACTAATACGTTATCATCTTCTGATGGCGTGTAGTCTGTACGACTGGCTTTAGCTTTACCATTTACGGCTTCAGTGAAGTAATCAAACGTACCAGAAGCAGTCCCTGGACCATATAAACCCATTGCTTTATCTGGATACGCTGCGTTAACTTGTTTCCAGTTTTTAACACTAGAACCTGGTTTCCAGATGTTTTTTAGTTCATCAACGCTTAGGCTTTTTACCCAGTCATTTTTTGAGTTAACTACAACAGTTAAAGCATCATAAGCAATTGGCAATTCAATGTATTGAATACCTGCTTCTTTACAAGAATCCATTTCTTTTTGTGAAATTGGGCGAGATGCATCAGAAATATCTGTTTCACCACGGCAGAATTTTTTAAAACCACCGCCAGTACCTGATTCACCTACAGTGACTTTTACTTTTTGCGCCTTTTGAAACTCTTCAGCCATCGCTTCAGTGATCGGATATACCGTGCTTGAACCATCAATTTTAATGATTTTGTCCGCAGCAAAAACGTGTGAAGTTGAGAAGGTAACAGCAATTAAAGCTGCAATACGCATAGATTTAGTTAGCATTGTGTTCATGAAATCTCCATTAGAGTTAAAATTTGTTTCTTAAACTGATGCGAATATTAAACACCTAATATGACAGGTTTATGACAAATGTGAAAATGGAAATTTGTAGCCACTTCTATCATGTTCTGAAGGCGATGGCACAGAATTTCAATCGTCTATTGCACTACTTCAATTGTCTTTGGTTTGAGGTGCTTTTAACCATTTAAAAAGTATAAAATGACATTAATTGAATATTATAATGATAAAGCTTAAATCAGATGCCTAACAATAAAGTAACGATTTACCATAACCCTGCCTGCGGTACTTCGCGTAATACTTTGGCCATGATTCAAGCCAGCGGCGTTGAGCCTGAGGTAATCGAATATGTCAAAACGCCGCCTACGCGTGAACGTTTACTTGAGCTGGTGGGCGCTATGGGTATTAATCCTCGCGATTTATTGCGCGAAAAAGGCACACCATATAATGACCTTGGTTTAGATGACTTAACGCTCACTGACGATGTGTTGATTGACGCCATGATGCAATATCCGATTTTAATCAATAGACCCATCGTAGTGACCACAAAAGGTGTGAGGTTATGTCGTCCGTCTGAACTAGTGTTAGACATGTTAGAAAATCAAAATATTGGCACTTTTACTAAAGAAGATGGTGAAGTGGTCAATGTTGCTGCCAAAACAGCCCAATAAAATGACGGCAATTCTCAGTATAGATTATTCCAACGAACACAATAGAAGCTCTGATCTAATCAAGCTAAATAGTATCAGCGTCGATCTAGTTTGCATTGCTGAAAAGAATTTGCACGACATATTGACTCAGATATTTCAGCACGCTGCCCCACTTAAAGCGGTGGTGGTTTTTGATGTCGATTGTGAATTGGCTAATATTTTAACGCAAGCCTACCAGCGCTGCCTGCCAGAGGCGCAATTCATCGATTTTAGCAAACATAGCCCTGATGCTGTACTAGCCGTGTTTGCTGGATTAGCCTCCTCGGACTTGGTGGTTTTAGTGCAATCGACCAACTTCAGGCTAGAGGCTTTTCGCATACGTGTTGAGCTGTTTAAGCGCGGACTTAAAGTGATAGAGCATCCGCATTTAAGTCGTATGGTTGGCGAAGAGGTGCGTTACTACATTGATGCGCTGGCGTATGACCCCGTGTATTTTCGCGGAGTAGGTTGCGGTCTGAAAGCCATTATCGACCAAGCACAATGTGCTTGTCTAGATAGCGGAGGTAATCAGTTTCCTGATGCGCGCTTGATTTTTGCTTCACCTTTTGAATCAGCCAAACTTAATGTGGGCGATTACAGCGAGATGCAAAATATGGGCGGGCAGTTTCCCATAGGCGAAGTATTCACCGAAGCGCTCGATCTTGAAGCCGTACATGGCCGCGTGCGAATTTTTGCTTTTGGCGATACGCAATATCGAGTCAATCGCCCAGCCAAACCCATCACCCTAATTGTTGAAAAAGGCAAAGTGGTGGCTACTGAAGACAGTACGCCAGAATTTGATGTCGTACTAGCTAATATTCGCGCTGACGAACAGGTGGTTTGGCTACGTGAAATCGGCTTTGGCCTAAACCGCGCCTTTAGCAAAGATCGTACTGTTAGCGATATAGGCAGTTTTGAGCGCATGTGCGGAGTGCATTTATCCTTAGGTGCCAAACACGGAGTTTATGGCAAACCCAATTTCAAGCGTGGCGACGGCAAATATCACATCGATGTTTTTGCCGTCACCGAACAAGTCACGCTAGATGAACAGGTGATTTATCGTGATGGCGCTTGGCGCGTTGGAGTGGAATAAAAAGGCGCACCCTTTACTGTATAATGTCGCCTTTTAACAGCAATGCAAGTCATTTATAGAAGCCATTATGGAAGCCGAACAACTCAATATTATCGCCAATCGCCTAGTCGATTTGGTCGAGCGCAATAACGCCCTTCGGGGGTATCTTTGACTTTGAGACTAAGTCGCAACGCTTAGAAGAAGTGAACGGGTTGATGGAAGACCCCAACATTTGGAACAATGCCGAAAAAGCACAAAAACTAGGCAAAGAAAAGCGCAGTTTAGAACTGATTGTGCATAATCTACAAGGCCTAGAAACCAACTTAAAAGACGCTAAAGAGCTTTTCGATATGGCGCGTGAAGAGGCCGATGACGATACGCTAATCAGTGTGCAAACCGATTCGCAAGCCTTGGAAAAACAAATCGCCGAGATGGAATTTCAGCGTATGTTTTCGGGCGAGCTAGATAGCGCCAATTGCTTTGTGGAATTTCAATCAGGCAGTGGCGGCACTGAGGCGCAAGATTGGTGCAATATGTTGTTGCGCATGTATTTGCGTTACGCCGAGCGTAAAGGCTTCAAGGTGGAAGTGCTAGAACTTTCAGATGGCGATGTGGCGGGTATTAAAGGCGCATCTATCAAGATTACTGGCGATTATGCTTATGGCACGCTGCGTACTGAAAATGGCGTACATCGATTGGTGCGCAAATCCCCTTTTGATTCTAACGCCAAGCGCCACACCAGCTTTGCCAGCGTGCAGATTTTCCCTGAAGTGGATGACAGCATTCAAATTGACATTAACCCCGCTGATTTACGCGTAGATACCTATCGCGCTTCTGGTGCGGGTGGGCAACACATCAATAAAACCGATTCTGCGGTGCGCATTACGCATATTCCCACTGGCGTGGTGGTGCAATGTCAAAATGACCGCTCGCAACACCGAAACCGCGACGAAGCCATGAGTATGCTAAAAGGCGCCTTGTATAACTTAGAGCTAAACAAGCGTAATGCAGATAAACAAGCGCTTGAAGACGCTAAAACCGACATCGGCTGGGGACATCAAATTCGCAGTTACGTGCTAGACCAAGGCCGTATTAAAGACTTGCGCACCAACGTAGAAATCGGCAATACCCAAGGCGTACTAGATGGCGACCTAGACCCGTTTATTATGGAAAGTTTGAAACAGGGAGTTTAAAACTTTGGCTGACGTGGATGCTAACGCTTTTCAAGATTTTTTATCACCAGGCATCTTACCGCGTGATGTAGATGCACTGTTTCCGTTGTTGCAATCAGCCAATGTGATTCATGCGTTAATTGCTCTGTTCCGTGGTGGTAGTGAAGAGGTGATGATACGCCTTGCGATACTGCGTGAAATTGCTGGTCGATCAGATGCGCCAGAGTGGACGTCACAACAACTGCAAAATCACCTTAGTTATATTGATAACACCAAGTTAGAAACCGTACTTAAACGCCTGCGAGAGCATGATTTATTGCTTTGGGATAGTGAACGCCGGTTGTATCAACTCTCTAGCTTGGCACGCATGATATTGGCCGCCCTGTCAAACTTGGTGAGTTTTGGTAGCCAAGATGATGAGTTAGGCTATTTGTTCTCACAAATTGCGGCG
This sequence comes from uncultured Pseudomonadota bacterium, assembly GCA_903846555.1. GTDB lineage: Bacteria > Pseudomonadota > Gammaproteobacteria > Burkholderiales > Methylophilaceae > Methylotenera. Next base: position 8,352 of record CAINBI010000067.1, on the reverse strand, counting down.
GGTGATGCTGTAGGGCAATTAAATGCAGAAACCCTTACTAATTTATTGGCGCACTTAAATGAGCTTGAAAGTTTTTTCTCACTCGCAGTGCAATCTGGCTCTGAATTTAAATTAAAAGCCGCACAAAGTCGTTTAGGCAACGCGCAAAAATGGATGGAACGCGGCACGGAAATTCTGAAAAACTTAGGCGAAAATGGCTTTGCTGATGATGCAAGTTGGCGCATCGCGCAAAAAATTGGCGATAGTCAATCACGCATGATGCGCATGACTTCTGTGTTTCAACAAGAGCTTGCAAAAATTGCACGGCAACGTGTGATGTTATCTGACGGTGGTTTGAGTTCTTCTGAACTAGCGGCTTGGCTAAAAGTACAAAGCATTACAAAGCTAGCCGATTTAAGCGCAGAAAATATCGCACAAGTACCAGAATCTTTATTTGTCTTGCCAGACGTGATGCTGGATATTGCTGAAGCCTTTTTAGAGCGCGATATGGTGGATAAAAAAATATCCGTCATGCCTCCGCCAGTCGAAGTGGAAGTGGCGCAAGATGTGCTATTTGAATATCCTCCGCAGTTGCAAGGCTTAAATAATATGTTGGCGCGCATAGAACGCAGCGTTTCATTGGCGGATATTGTAGTCGGCGGCGACTTTAGCTCAGCATCTTATCGTTATTCGCTGCTTACTTTTTTGGGCGAGACCAATGTTGATGTCGATTTAGCGGCCCTGGCTGGGCAACCCGTAGTGGTTGCGCTTACAGATACCGCCACTTTACAAGCAGTTAATCAAAATGAAATTGCCTACATTAGCACGGGCATAATTCAGCCATTAGAGAGCAGATAAGATGGAACTTAGTTCGCAACAATTCACAGCTAAACTCTTAGCCAACCGTTATTTACCGCGAGATGACAGCGCAGTACGTAAGCTATTAGTCGACTTAAGCTTTCGCCAAGAAGTGGAAGCCAATTTAGCCGCCTGTGGCATGCGCTTGCTAGACCACCCATTTGCCGCACATGTGGCTGTGGCCTTATTGCGCGACACCGAAGCCGCAGTGTTTGACGATGGCGCGCAATGGCAAGCAAGTAATATTGGCTTACCAAAAGATGCTATTGCCTTACTGGTGGTGTTATGGGCGTTGATTATTTTACCCAAGCGAGAACGCCAACTGGGGCGTGAGGAAGGAAATGGGCAAGGTGACATGTTTGGCAATATCGTTAAGGCCGTGGGCGAGAGTATTTCGCGCGGAATACCCGAAAATGTGTTGCTGGAAGATTTTGGCAAATTATTGGGGGGCAAAGGCCGCATTAACTTTATGTTGCCGCAGTTATCTCGTTTAGGCTTAATTGAGCGTCGCAACAAAGTGATTTGTGAGGGGCCTTTATTAGATTTAGTGTTTGATTATGCTGAAATGGCACCGCGAATTATTAACGGCGCAATGGGCGATTTAATTCGTACACAAATCAGCGTTGCAGCTTTACAAGAAGCTAATGAAGATCATATTGAAAGAGATTATACGCAATTAGAGGATGCATCCGATGTTTAGGCTCACCAACTTAGAGGTCGTTAACTGGGATTACTGGCAACGTTTTACCGTGCCGCTTGATGCGTCTATTGTCACCATAGTTGGTCCCAACGGTTCAGGTAAAACGACTTTACTAGATGCGCTACGCACTTTGCTAGCCTTAGACTGCTCAAAAAAACGTGATTACAAACGTTATGTGCGCCGCAATGGCGAAAGTTTCGCGTGGCTACGCGGAGTGGTGGATAACAGCCGCCCAATCAACAGTAGCAAACGCCCATTTGGCCTGCCCTATAGCAATGATAAAATCACGCTGGCATGCCGCATTGATAAAAAAGGCGGTGACTGGGAGCGCAAATATTGGATTGCCGAAGGCGAAGTCAGCATTGAACAAATCGAATCTTTAGGACAAGTGTTTGGCGTAAAAGATTTTCAGCGGCAATTACACGCGGCTGGCCTGTCGCCAGCCATTGCCAAGGTGCTGTCACTAGAGCAGGGTCAAACCGACAAGTTGTGCGAACTTTCAGAACGTGAATTGCTCAAGCTAGTGTTTGAAGTATTCGGCGATGAAGAAGTGCTCACACGCTACCAAGAAGCGCGGCATCATCAAGATCAAACTGCGCGTGAACTGCAAGACACGGAAAACAATCTGAAAGCACAAGAAAATCACTTGCAAGCGGTGGAAACGCGGGTGAATCGTTATGTGGAATGGAAAAATTTAAACCAAGAGCGCGCCGTGCTAGTGAGTGAATTTAAACCACGCTTAGCGTTTCATGCGCTCACTGAAGAATCTGAGCGTGCCAGAAATACGTTAAAGGCATCAAAGCGCGATTGGTTTGTCAAACGGCAAGAGCGCGTAGTTGTGAAAAGTTTACAAGCTCAAAAGCAAGCTGAAATTGCAGAATTTGAAACACGTAAACAAATTGCGGATGGTCTAGAAAATAACGTTAATAAGCAGTTAAACAAAATCAATGAAGAGATAGGCGGCTGGAAAAAAGTCGTTGAGCAGCAAGACGCTTTGCTGAAACAAGCCAATGAAACTGGTGGAGACAGCACGAAAGATAGCAAAAATTTAGATGCTTTAGAAAACCAGCGAGATATTTTGCGCCAACAAATAGCAGGCTTTAGTGGGCAAGAAACTCAACTCAATGAAACTTTAGAAAACTTAGCCAATGGCAAACGTGCCGACCCGCATGATGTGGCAAACTTCAGACAAGCTTTAGATAAAGCAGGTATTGCCCATGATTTATTGACCGATTTACTTGAAATTACCGATACCAGCTGGCAGGCAGCGGTAGAGGCAGTATTGTCGTCATCAGCGCACATTGTGTTGCTGGCCGATAAAAAAGATGAAGCACGCGCTTTAAGTTTGGGCGAGCAGCTCAAATATCGCCATTACATTGTGCCAGAACGCGCGCCAGCGCCACTTGCACCTAAAGGCTCCTTACTTGAGATTGTAAAATTTTCACGCGATGTGCCAGAGTGGGTTTCGCGCGTATTGGCTGGCATCACACGGGTAGAAGATACCAAAGTGGGTGCGGGCTTGCCGCGTAGCGAAGACTGGGTGACTAGGCAAGGCTATTTGCGCGAACGGCGCGGCGGGCGCTTTGCGGCACCAGAGCAACCGCGTTTTGGTCGTGCGCGCATAGATGCTTTACGTACGCAATTAGCCGATGTGCAAAAGCAATCGAGAGGTTTACTGGATAAGTTAAAGCCAATTAATGCCGACATTCAAACCATTAAAGCGCGTTTAGCGGGCGTAGATGCAACCGTGCAGCTCGCCAGCCGTAGTGCCGAGTTTGCCGAAGCGCGGGCGCAATACGAGATTTTAGTCAGCGAGCGCAGCATTATTGGTGAAAAGTCTTATGCCGCGACTGAAGCGAGAAAACAACTTGAAGGAAGCTTGAGTGATGCAAAAAGCGCGTTGCAAACATACTCAACACAATTGGAGCGTTTAGACCGTGAAATTGTAGAAAAGGAAAATCGCGAAGGTAGACTCGAGCAAGTTAAACGTTTGTTGCGTTTACGGCACGATAAACGCAAATTGCCAATGGCTTGGCAAAACGCCCGTGACAATAAACAGCTTGCCGAAAAATGGGAGAGCGAGAAGCTCATTGATATCAAAGTGGATGAAATTGAACGCCGTTTTGAAACTGAATCGTGGGAAGAAGATGAAAGTATTATTGCGCTATTCAAAAAAATAAAAATAGATTTTGACGTGCAAAGCAAAGATTTAGAGGCCCGTCGCCGTGATAACGACTTGGCACGTAGCCAAACCGATGCGGCGCGCGAGCAGTACGTTAAAGTATTGCGCCACACGGTGGGGCGTTATACTAAAAATCTAAAAATGTTGGGCGATATGGCGCGTATTGCCATAGAGCATGAGGCGGTGATGCTATCTGCCGATGATGTAAGCCTCTCGCAAGCAGGTTTGGTGGTGCGTTTTGGTTTTGATGATAAGGGTTTTGCTGGCATGAATGATGGTGATGCTTCTGGCGGTCAGCAAGTGATGAAGTCGCTGATTTTGCTAGTAGCGTTAATGATGGAAGATTCGCGTCCAGGCGGATTTGTGTTTATTGACGAGCCGTTTGCGCATTTGGATATTTTTAATATCAAGCGTGTGGCGAGCTTTTTGCAAGCCACCAAAGCGCAATATCTGCTCACCACACCAGTCACGCATAATGTGAATGTCTATGACCCCTCCATGCTCACACTGGTCACCTCTAAAAAGAAAGCCGACATGCAGTGGGCGCCGCGTGTGGGTGTTTTAGTGCGTGAGAAGTCTTAATTGATAGCATTGAACATCGAGTATCTCGATAAGCTACGCTTAGCAAAAAAACGTAGGCGTTATGCGGACGTTACGCCTGCTTCACTTGCTACTATCCCTACCGAATGGCGCGATTTATTAGTGCAATGGCTGCGACTTGGTGGTAATAGCCGCTGGGAAACACTGATTAAAAAAGCGGGTTTAGCCAATAAAACCACAGCAGAAACCTTATTAGATTGGCTTTTAAACAATGGCTGGGCGGTGGTGGATGAAGCGCGTAAGCATGGCGATTGGTGGCCGTATCGTGTGGAATTACGCGAGCAAAAGACCTTGCGTCAACAACTGGGCTTGCCTGATAACGATGAGGTCGCGCTGCAATGGCAACGCTTGCGTGCAGTTTTGCAAGCAGAGTCAGAAAATATCGCGCCATTACTAACTGCCCTTAGTGCTTTAGATTCTATGCCCACAAGCCGCGCCATTGCTCGTGCTATGCTGGTGCGGTCTTTACTGGCTTGGTCGGCAGATGAGCGTGTCGGAACGTACCGAGACTTTTCGCTATTTGCCCGCGCAGCCACTAAAGAAATCAGTCAGACAGAATGGGTTTGGTTAGACGCACATTTTGATTTGGCAGAATTCAATATAGAGCGACACACGCCTTTACTATACATTTCTGCCGATTTGCATTTACAAACAACGCGAGGCGATATTCATTTGGACGTAATGCCAGATTTCGCCGCACTTACGCCAGCAACCATAAAAAGTATACAGACTGCAAACAGCACAGTGACGTCTTGGATGTTGGTAGAAAACCGCACTAGCTTTGAGCGTGTGGCACGCAATCGGCAAGCCAATGAAGGCGTAATTTGGTTGCCAGGCTATCCGCCAAATTGGTGGAAAGATGCAATTACACATTTAATTAATGTGGCTCCAGCACCAGCAAAAGTAGCCTGCGACCCAGACCCAGCTGGGATTGCCATTGCATTAAGCGTGATAAACTTATGGTGTGATGCAGGGCAAGTAGCAAGGGCTTGGCAGATGGATGTGGTAGGACTGCAAAATATCCCTAACAAGAAATCACTTTCTGAATTTGACCAACAACAGCTTGCTGGGTTGTTAAAACAAGATTTACCCGCTGAACTAAAATATTTGGCCGATTACATGTTTGCAAACCAGCAAAAAGGTGAACAAGAGGGGTATTTGTGACACATTTAAAAAATTGTGTCACAATAGCGCTTGTTTGTGATTAAGGAGCAAATCATGAAAACATTAGGAATGCGCGATATTCGAGCCAGTAGTGGCGTATTGGCAGAGGCTTTGTTAGAAGCCGGCGAGGTGATTTTAACCAATCACGGCAAGCCGTTTGCGCGGGTTGTCCCTTATGAAGCGCCAGTAGCGCTGCTAAAACGCAAGCCTATAAGCATGAAGTGGCTACGTGAGCAAATGCCAATGTTACAAGAAGGGACGGACGTTTATATTCAGGAAGAGCGTAACGCTTAATATGGATGCCGTTTATGTTGACACCAGTGTTTTAATTAAATGGTTTATCGAAGAGAAAAACTCCAGTCAAGTAGATGTATTCTTTGAACAAAAGCTGAGTTATGTACTCAGTGATTTGGTGGTTTTAGAATTCGATTGCACACTCAGACGTATTCAGCGCAGTGGTAAAATTACCGAGGATTACCGTCTAAAAGCGATGCACGCATTAGCCGAGCAAATTCAGGGCCAATGGTTTGAAAAAGTGGCGCTTTCAAATTCAATTTTTAGAGACGCCAAACTTTTGATAGAGCAACTTACGCCTTTGCCGCTAAGGAGTTTAGATGCGGTGCATTTAACCATAACTAAGTCACACAATATTCCACAAATAGCCACCGCTGATACTGAAATGTTTGAGGCGGCAAAAAAATTAGGCTTGATTACCCATTATTTTAATAAGTAGACAACATGATGACAGACCAGAGTGATTTACCACAAATTGACGAAAACCACGTTATCGCCGAGCGCCGTGAAAAGCTTAAAGCGATACGTGTAGACGCAAAAGCTAACGGCGGCGCGGCTTTTCCTAATGATTTTAAACCGCAACATAAAGCCGCAGACTTAGCGGCAGCGCATGCGACAAAAGAAAATGAAGCGTTTGAGGCAGAGCCAGTCAATGTGGTAGTAGCAGGTCGCATGATGCTAAAACGCGTGATGGGTAAAGCCAGTTTTGCCACCATTCAAGATGGTAGCGGCGACAACGCCGGTAGCCGCATTCAGCTTTATGTGGCTAAAGATGCGATTGGTGAAGAGCTTTACGAGCAATTTAAACATTGGGATTTAGGCGACTTTTTAGGCGCAACAGGTCATTTGTTTAAAACCAAAACTGGCGAACTTTCAATTAAAGTCACTAAAATTCGTTTGCTGACAAAATCATTACGCCCCTTGCCAGAAAAATTCCACGGCTTGCAAGATCAAGAAGTGAAATATCGCCAGCGTTATGTCGATTTAATTACCAGTGAACAAACGCGTGCGACTTTTGTAGCACGTAGTAAAGTGGTTTCAGCGATTCGTAACTTCATGATAGCCAATGAATTCTTAGAAGTCGAAACGCCGATGTTGCACCCGATTCCTGGTGGCGCATCAGCCAAGCCATTTATCACGCATCACAACGCCTTAGACATGCAAATGTATATGCGTATTGCGCCAGAGTTATATTTAAAGCGCCTAGTGGTTGGCGGTTTTGAGCGTGTGTTTGAAGTGAACCGTAATTTCCGTAATGAAGGCTTAAGCGTTCGCCATAATCCAGAATTCACCATGATGGAATTTTATGCAGCGTATACCGATTACCAATGGCTGATGGATTTTACTGAAAACTGTATTCGTATCGCTGCCATTGCTGCGCGCGGCACTGCTGTATTGGAATATCAAGGCCGTGAGTTGGATTTAAGCAAACCGTTTCAACGCTTAACCATTGTTGGCGCTATTCAAAAATATGCCCCAGTTTATACTTTAGAGCAGTTAAATGATGCCGCTTTTTTACGTGCAGAAATTCTAAAACACGGCACTAAACCATTCGACCATGCGGGTTTGGGCGCATTGCAATTAGCGCTATTTGAAGAAACTGCCGAAAGCCAATTGTGGGAGCCCACCTACATTATTGATTACCCAGTGGAGGTTTCACCCTTAGCGCGTGCCTCAGACGCAAACCCAGAAATCACCGAGCGTTTTGAGTTGTTTATCTGCGGGCGCGAAATTGCCAATGGCTTCAGTGAGCTTAACGATGCAGAAGATCAAGCCGCACGCTTCCACGCGCAAATGAAAGCCAAAGAAGCGGGCGACCATGAAGCCATGTTCTACGATGCAGATTTTATTCGCGCCTTAGAATATGGTATGCCACCAGCAGGCGGATGCGGCATTGGTATAGACCGTTTAGTGATGATGATTACCGATAGCGCCAGTATTCGTGATGTGATTTTATTTCCGCACATGCGCGCCGAAAGTTAACTTGATGTAGGAGCGGCGCCCTCGCCGCGAAGCAACATTGCAAATCGCCGCGAGGGCGCCGCTCCTACAGTCGTAACATTGTAAATTTACGATAACATTGTATCTATGCCAGATCAAAATCCACATCAAAAAAATTTACGCAAAGGTCGCTATTCAGAAGCGAACCAGATTTACCACGTAACAACCACAACTCTAAACCGCGCACCAATATTTGAGAACCTCCAAAGAGCGCGGTTAATGATTAGTATCCTAAAAAAGTCGGATGAATTGCAGCATAGCAATACACTAACCTTCGTGATCATGCCAGACCATCTTCATTGGCTTTTTCAGCTTAATCAGGAGCAGTCATTATCAAGCCTGATGCAAACAATTAAATCAGCAAGTGCGCACGGTGTGGGTAGGGCAATTTGGCAAAAAGGCTACCATGACCATGCCATACGAAAAGATGAAGATATTCAGGCTATTGCGCGTTATATTATTGCTAACCCAGTACGTGCTGGCTTGGTGGAAAAGGTAGGAGATTACCCGCATTGGGATGCCATTTGGATGTAGGAGCGGCGCCCTCGCCGCGAAGCAACATTGCAAATCGCGG
>CAINBI010000066.1 GCA_903846555.1 uncultured Pseudomonadota bacterium | reverse complement strand
TCCATGAAAAAACAGGCTTGAGTGAAAACGGCAAGGCAAATCTAAAACAACATTTATTAACCAGACCGAGTTAAAACAGCGTTCAAACAATCAGATTAAATCTGACTACGTTCAGACTCATTTCTGGATTGGAATATACTTGCCTTGCAGGCGTTAGAAACAATTACCTACTGCGCGCCACAGCGTTTAAGTAACGCTTCAAACAATTGAATACCTAAATCAATCTCGTCGTTGCTAATCAATAAAGATGGCGCCAATGTGATCACATTTTTTTGATAGCCACCAATATCCAATACTAATCCATACTGTTTACCATCAATGAAAATATCGCCTTTTAAACCCTCGTTAAACATGCGGTCAGCTAACGCACGGCTTGGCGTATAGCCATCCTCGGTACAAAGTTCAATACGCAAAGCCAAACCAAGTCCGCTCACGTCACCAACGACTTTCCAGCGTGATTTAAGTTCTTGAATGCGCTTGAGAAAGTAAGCGCCACGCTCACGAATTTGCGGCTCAAAGTCGTGCTCTTGTGTCATTTTCATCACCTCAAGTGCCACCGATGTACCTAGCGGATTTGAGGCAAACGTAGAGTGTGTGGTGCCAGGAGGGAATTTTTCAGGGTTAATCAATTCCTCTTTTGCCCAAATGCCAGACAGCGGATTTAAGCCATTGGTAATCGCTTTACCGAATACAAAAATATCAGGCACGATACCAAAGTTTTCCCACGACCATAACTTACCAGTACGGTACACACCCATTTGAATTTCATCAGCAACTAGCAAGATATTGCGCTTCTTAAGGCTCTCTTGCAGCTTTTTCATGTAGCCTTCAGGCGGAATAATATAGCCGCCAGTGCCTTGTACTGGCTCGATGTAAAATGCACCGAATTCGCATTCTTTGGCTTTTTCATCCCAAACTGATTGGTACTCAGTTTCAAATAGCTTTTCAAATTCTTTATGGCAATAAGTATCGCAAGTCTCCACTTTCATGTCATATGGACAGCGGTAGCAATATGGATACGGAACAAAATGCGCGCGGTCAGCAAAGTTGCCAAAACGGCGGCGATAGCGAAAGCTGGAAGTAATGGCAGAGGCGCCTAGTGTGCGTCCGTGATAGCCACCCATAAAAGCAAATTGATGCGTTTTCCCAGTGTGATTACGCACGACCTTGAGTGAATCCTCAACCGCTTGTGCCCCGCCTACATTGAAATGCACGCGGCCTTTTTCACCGTACTTATCTTCCATATACTTGCAAATAATTTCAGCAAGCTCTACTTTTTCTTTATGCAGATACTGGCTTGCCAATTGTGGCAAAGTATCTATTTGTTTTTTTAAAGTATCGCTGATACGCTTGTTTTTATAACCAAAATTCACAGCCGAGTACCACATTTGCCAATCTAGGTAAGGCGTCTTGTTTTCATCAAACAGAAAACTACCTTCGCAACCTTCAAATACCTTAGGAGGGTCAGCATAATTAACGGTATCGCCATGTGAGCAATATTTGTTGTTTTTATCTAGAATTTCAATGATTTTAGCATCCATCAGGCAGACTCTTTCATTCTCAAGGTTAAGCTATATATTTAATTATGGGCTTTTTTTAGTAGTAGCGATTTTACGCTACTTGACGTTTGACAGGGCTGCCACTCGACATTTTTTTAGCAACATCCCATAGTTTAACCACCTCCAATATTTCGGCAAAGGTTTGAAAGCGTCTAAAGGGGATGTTTTCTTGTTCACAGTGGGTGATTAGCTTACCTTTAGCAAATACAATATCAGCGTGTTTAGCTAAACAATAGTCAGACTTCCCATCGCCCACCAACACGATGGGGCCGTTAACATCGGCTGATAATTGCTCGGCAATCTGGCATTTGCATACACCATTACCCGCTTTGCAATCTGAATTGCGAAATGGATAGCTGATAGATACGCCATTTGGTCTAAAATGCAGCTTGTTCGCATATATAGGCATGGTTGGAATCGCCGCATTACGTGTTGCCACATCGATGGCATGATCTAAACCATCGCTCACTATAGCTACTTTAGAAAATTGGCTGATGTATTTATGAAATGGGATAAAGCTAGCATCAAGCTGAATGCTGCGAAAGAAATTCTCAAGCGTCACCTGATCGACTTCCACTAAATCCAATTGCTGCTTCATGCAGTCAACCGCCGTGATATTTCCCTTTAACCATTCTGCTTCAAGGTCTTGCCAGCTATCATCAGCAAAGCGTTCCAGCATTGCATCTACTGTGTCGCCTACAGAAAGCGTGCCATCAAAATCAATTACAAAAAGCATTCGATTCCTTCAATGTTTAGTGATATTTACTTCCAATACCGAGCATAATATATTAAAGCACCTTACAATTAACTTACAGCATTTACGTTAGGCCTGTGCGTAAAATCTAAAACGGCTTTTAATGCGCGATATGAATTTTTTTTAGGGCAGATATTGCCAGCAGATGATCTGAATTTGTAAGCAACCTATTTTATTTACATACAGTTTAACTTCCTTTCACTCAGAGTTTTTATGCGTATCCTACTAGTTGAAGATGATGCAATTCTCGGCAATGCTACAAGCATCTATTTGCGAAATAGCGGCTATATTGTTGATTGGGCTAAAGATGGTCAACATGCCGATTCAGCCCTACATAGCGAGGTATATGATGCAGTAGTACTAGATTTAGGCTTGCCGCAGATGGATGGCTTTGCCGTTTTGAAAAGATTGCGCGCAAGAAAACAGCAGACCAGTGTGATCATTCTAACCGCACGTGATAGTTTAGAGAATCGCATTGCAGGCTTGGATTTGGGTGCGGACGATTATCTGATCAAACCACTCAAACTCGCTGAATTAGCCGCAAGATTACGCGCTCAGCTTCGCCGCCAACACACGATATTAGCCACTGTTATAGAGTATCCGCCATTAACATGGAATATTAAAGACCGTTTGGTAACCTACCAAAATCAGCCATTTCCACTTTCACCACGGGAATCAAGCTTACTTGAAACCTTATTATTACGCGTTGGCAAGGTAGTAAGTAAAGAAAATCTGATTGAAAACATAAGTGATTGGGACGACAATTTAGGCAAAAATGCGATTGAAGTTTATATGCATCGATTACGTAAAAAATTGTCAAGTATTGGCATTGAAGTACTCACAGTTCGCGGCTTAGGATATATGCTGGATCAGCAGGATAATATGACGAGAGTCAAGTCAGAGATAGGGTCCTAATATAATGCATCGTACTCATGCTTCTTTACAAAAGAAAATACTGAGCTGGTTAATGCCGCTCATGTTGCTACTGATTGTGATCGACAGCACTTTGCTGCATCGGTTAGCAGTCAACGCCCTAGAAAAAGAACTTGATGCGGACCTGCGTAGCTCAGTAGAGGGTATCACTAATTATTTAGAGCGCTCTGGTGTAGATGCACAAGATTTCGAGCTACTAGAAAATGCCAGTAGAATTTTGCTCAATGACAACGTAGACACTATTTTATATAGCGTGACTAATAACAACGGTCTTTTGCTAAGCGGTAGCAAGGATCTTTTTGAGATGACGAAAAATCGCACCTCCAAACTAAAATCTTTTTACTTTTTTGCGGAAATTAACCAGGAGAGATTTAGAGTTGTACGTTCGACCTTTGATTTGACACACCCGCCTGTCCCACAAAAAATTAGCATTCAAGTTGCTGTAACACTTAATCGCCGTAATACACTAGATAACACGATATTAATAGGAGTAGTTGTACCGCAATTGCTATTAGTATTAATTTCCTTCTTGATTATATCGATCAGTATTAAAAAAGGACTGGCGCCCTTAAGTGCTTTACAAAATGCGGTTTCAAAGCGTTCCGAGCAGGATTTGAGCCCCATTGATTTACCTAATATACCAGAAGAGGTTTCTCTAGTTGCAAATTCGGTGAATCACTTGATGAAGCAACTGCAGAATTTAATTTTAGGGCAAAATCAATTCATTGCTGATGCGGCACATCAATTAAGAACGCCGCTTGCAGGAGCTCAGGCTCAGTTAGAGCTGGCAGAACTTGAAACGGACCCCCTCGCTTTAAAATCCATACTGGTTAAAGTCCAGCAGAGTTTAGATCGTTTATTACATACGATTAATCAATTGTTAATTTTAGCAAAAAATCAACCTGAAGCAGTTTCAATGGTGAAAATGGAGACTCTGGATTTAAATGTAATCTCAAAAGAGGTTGCATCAGAGATGGCTCCAACCGCAGTTCAAAAAAACATTGATTTGGGTTTTGAGCAAAGCAAAATGCCCGCCATGATTAAGGGTAATGCCGAGCGGCTTACAGAGCTGTTGTACAATCTGCTTGATAACGCTATTCGCTATACTCAAAACGGAGGGAAGGTGACAGCATCTATCAGCCTAACAGATGCAACGGTTGAATTAAAGGTCACTGATAATGGGCCAGGTATTATTGAGGCAGAGCGAGACAAAGTTTTTGATCGCTTCCATCGTATCGTCGGTTCTGGCGAAGAAGGGAGCGGTCTTGGCTTAGCTATAGTGAAAGAGATTGCGAAATTACATGGTGCTAGGGTTTCTTTTTCTGAAGAAGCTGTGCATCAAGGCCTACAAGTGCTGGTATGCTTCAATCGACATATAAAAAATAAACAATCACTTTAACAATCACTTACTTTTAAAGAGAAACAAGCCCTTTTCGAACATCAATTTCAAGTCATCGATATAGGAAAATACCGCTGGAATTATCAATAAACTCAAAAATGTGGATGTAATTAATCCTCCTATTACTGCAACTGCCATCGGTGAACGAAAGGACGTATCACCTGCACTCCAACCCGCAGCTATAGGTAACATGCCTGCACCCATGGCCATGGTGGTCATTACAATCGGCCGTGCGCGCTTATGGCACGCATCTATAAGGGCGTCAAAGCGGCTTAGGCCGTGCTCACGTTGCGCAAGAATCGCATATTCAACTAATAGAATTGAGTTTTTGGTGGCAATGCCCATCAGCATAACCAAACCTATGAGTGATGGCATTGAAAAGCTCTTGTGCGCAACTAAAAGTGCGACAAAAGCACCGCCAAGTGACAAGGGCAAGGCGACTAAAATCGTCACTGGCTGTAAAAAATCTTTAAACAAGATGACTAACACAACATAAATACACAGTACGCCAGTGAGCATCGCTAAGGCAAAGCTGCCAAATAGCTCAGTTTTTACTTCTGCATCACCAATTTCCACTTGCCTGACACCTGCGGGTAGTTGTTGAAGGCTAGGCAGTTTTTTAACGGCATCTGTCACTTCACCTAAAGTAAGCTTTGCAAGCTCTACTTCAATTTGTACATTACGTGAACGGTCATAGCGGTCTATCACCGCAGGACCGCCCGCCATATTAAAACTGGCTACCTGCGCAAGCATTACTGGGCCTTTAGCGCCTGGCACGGTTAAGTGTTCTAAAATACTTTGATCTTGCTGGGCTGCGTCAGCTAATTGCACAACCACGGGTATTTGCCGTTGGCTTAAATTAAGTTTAGCAAGTGCAGAATCATAGTCACCACTAGTAGCGATACGCAGTGTTTCGCTAATAGCATTGCTTGTTACGCCCAAGTCTGCGGCTTTGCTAAAGTCGGGGCGTACTATCATTTCAGGGCGAATCAGGGTGGCGCTTGAGGCAATGTTGCCGATACCGGGGATGGTGCGTAAATCTTGGGCCACTGTATTTGATGCCTGTTGTAATGCGGTAGAGTCATCACCAGTTAACATGAGTGTATATTTCTCGCCAGAGCCGCCCAAACCAACTTTAGTGCGCACACCTGCAAGATTGAGTAAAGCCTCGCGAATGTGATCTTCTATTAGTTGCTTACGTGGCCTTGAGCCACGTTCATCTAGCAATATTGTGAGTGTGGCTAGTCTAGTTTCTGCTGTGGCAGCTCTAGCCAGCGCATCTGCACCAGCGCTGCCACCACCAATTGCGGTGTAAATGGTTTTTACATGCGCGATATTTTTGATGAGTTGTCGTGCTTCTTCTGCTGATTGTTCTGTTTGTGTGAGTGTGGCGCCAGGCGGTAGTTCTAGATAGACTTGTGTTTGCGAACTGTCATCTGCTGGAATAAAACCTGTGGGCAATAGCGGAATAAGTTTTATCGAACCAAACAAAAACAGCACGGCCGCAATGACGGTAATGAGTCTATGCTGCAAGCACCAACGGCTTAAGCGCAAATAGCCGCGCATGATTAGACCATCTTTAGTCTGTGTATTGTTTGGTTTCAGCAAATAGGCAGACATCATGGGTGTCAGCACACGCGCCACCGCAAGCGAGGCAAAAATTGCAAAAGAAGCGGTCCAACCAAATTGTTTGAAAAACTTACCCGGAATGCCGGTCATGAACGCGGTGGGTAAGAATACGGCGATAAGTGTAAATGTGGTGGCAATGACAGCTAAACCAATCTCATCGGTAGCTTCCATCGCGGCTTGGTAGGGTGTTTTACCCATACGCAAATGCCGCACAATATTTTCAACCTCTACGATGGCGTCATCTACCAAAATTCCGATGACTAACGAAAGTGCCAGAAGCGTTACCACATTGATACTAAAGCCAAAGTTAGCCATGCCTATAAAAGCGGGAATCACGGATAAAGGCAAGGCGACAGCGCAAATGAAAGTGGCACGTAAATTTCGTAGAAATAGCAATACCACCAGCACCGCCAGTAATGCGCCTTCTATCAGCATGGTAAGGGAGGCCGTATATTCGTCTTTAACGGGTTGTACGAAGTTGAATGCTTCAGTGAGTACAATTTCAGGGTGCTTGAGTTTAAGTTCAGCAAAGATCTTTTGTACGCCATCACCCACCTCAATTTCGCTAGCACCTTTGCTACGTGAAATTTCAAAGCCGACGACAGGCTTGCCATCTAGTAAGGCCGCGGAGCGTGGTTCGGCGAACCCATCTCTTACCTTGGCGACTTGGTTGAGTGTAATTTTTCGCCCATCTGACAAGCTAAGTGAGATGTCGCCTATTGCTTCTGCAGAGCTTACCGTGGCGATAGTGCGCATAGCTTGCTCGCTACCGCCTAATTTGGTGTGACCAGCAGCCGCCTCCATTTGGCTTAATCTCAGCTGATGAGAAATGTCAGCCGCAGTGGCATTAAGTGCCTGTAATTCTGTGGGGTTCAGCGCTACTGTGATCTGACGATTGACCCCGCCAACGCGGCTGACTTTACCCAGCCCTTTTACGCAAAGTAGCTTTTTTGTCAGCTCATTATCCACGAACCAAGAGAGCGCTTCAACATCCATATTAGCCGCGCTAATCGTGTAGGATAGTATTGGTGCGCCGGCCACGTTGAGCTTGCTCACTTCGGTGTCGCGTAGGTCGGTTGGCAAATCTGCGCGCACTTGCGATACGGCAGAACGCACATCATCCACGGCTTCCTGCACTGATTTTTCTAGACGAAACTCAACGGTAATGGCCACTACATCATCTTGTATATTGGTGAAAATATGCTTCAAGCCTTGCAAGCTGGCGAGGCTATTTTCAATTTTTCTGGCTACTTCGGTTTCTAGTTGGGCGGGCGATGCCCCAGGTAGTGATGCGGTGACAATCACCGTGGGTAAATCGAGATCAGGAAAGTATTGCACTTTCATGAATTGATAGCTTATCACCCCCGCGAAAGATAGCATCACAAACAACATAATGGCTGGAATCGGGTTTTTAATGCACCAAGCGGAAATGTTCATGCGGCTATTAGGTCTTTATATTAGCTGGGTTTAATGCGCTTATTGTTTAGCACGGGATTTTGTAACAGCGGGTGAAACAACTTTAACGAGATCGTTATCAGATAAAAATGCGCCCCCTGTTGCCACCAACAATTGGTGAGGCGCTAGTCCACTGACAATTTCAACTAAGTTGCCAATACGTCTGCCAGTTTGCACCTTAATTTGTTTGGCAATTTTTTTACCATGACTATCGTTAATGCCAAATACATAAGTAAATCCGTCACGCATTACCAGCGCTTGTTGTGGTAGCGCCAATGTGCTGGATTGCCCCACGATAAATTCACCTTTCGCGAACATACCTGCTTTTGCTGTACTGTTAGCAGGTAAATCCACATAAATAAGTGTATTACGCGTTTGCGTATCTACTGTGGGAGACAGCTTGCGGACTTTGCCTTTGAAGCTTGAGCCATCTGCCGCAGCTACATTGGCTTGCATGCCAACTTTAATGTTTGGCAAATCGGCTGAAATCACCTCGGCACGCCATTCTAGCCTAGCCTGACGTATCAGCTTGAAAAGTTCATCCCCTGTGCCTATCACTGCGCCAACAGTCGCACTACGGGCTGAAATAACACCGCTATCAGGTGAGTAGAGCTTGGTGTTTTTCAGGCGAATTTGTTGTGTAGCAAGCGCTGCTTTAGCTACTTCTACTCTTGCTCTGGCAGTGTCAGAAGCCGTGGTATATTGATCGATCTGCTGGCTGGACATCGCCCCCGTATTTTGTAAAGTACGTGCGCGTTCTGCATTGTTAATGGCCTCTTTACCTTGCGCTTCGGCTTCCATCAGGCTTGCTTTGGCTTGGTTCAGTTCAGCTTCAATAGCTTCAGCGGAAAATTCGGCTAAAAGCTGGCCTTTATTAACCACATCACCTACATTCACCAGCACATTAGTCAGACGTAAGCCATTGACTTCGCTGCCAATAATAGCTTCTTGCCATGCTGCAATATTGCCATTTGCAGAAATTTTAAAGGGCAAGATAGTTTGCTGCGCTTGCGTCAATGTCACTGTCAGCGTGGGCGTAATGCTTGGTGTTTCCTTAGGTTTTTCAGCGTGACAAAAAATTGGTAGCATTAAAAATACAGGTGGAAATAGCATTAAAAATTTGTTAAGTATGCCGCGAACTGACAATTGCTTGAGTGACGATGGCTTGAGTTTGGATGGCATGATTAACCTTATTGTTGAGCTGGCACTTGAACTGGGTTTGGCACTTGAATCTGGTTAGGCGGAGTCTTTACTGAATTGTTCAGCTCGGTTTGCTTAAGGTCGCGGTCGAAAATGAGGATGGGGGTATTGAGCGCTTCTGTCCAACCCCCTCCCATGGCACGATACAGCGATACCCAAGCAAGCGTCTGTTCATTTTTTAATACAAACACATTGGCATGTGCTTGCAAGCTGGCACGGCGGGCTTCTTCTAACTCAAACAAATTCGCTAGATTGGCTTTGTAGCGGATCTCAGTGGCTGCCAATACTACGCTAAAGCCATCTGCGGCTTTGCTGACATCCTCAAGGCGCAGTGCCGCAATGTTTAAGGTAGCCATTGCCTCTTCGACTTCTCGCACGGCATTACGTGCGACACTTTCATAGATGCTTTTCGCTGCTGCGTACTGCGCTTTAGCTGCCGTAATATTTGCCTCACGTAACCCAGCATCAAAAATCGGCAATGATGCAGCGATAGGCCCTACAGCCCAAGTTAAACCATCCAGTGCAGCATGGCGTTGGTTATGTGAAATTTCATTTGCGTAAGAATTGTATGACAAACCTATATTGCCTACCAAACTTAACCTAGGATAGCGCTGCGCTTCGCTTATGGTGATTTCAAAACTTGAAGCGTCCACATTCCGTTCTGCATTCAGCACATCTGGACGCTGCGTAAGTAGATTGGCGGGTATTGTGGGCACATCAATCCCGACAGGCATAGGCACTACACCACTGTTTTTAGCAAGCGCATCTTGCAAAGCCGGTTCTGACATTGCCGTGAGTGCAACCAAGCTTTTGATGATTAACTTGCATTGTAGTGCTTGTTTTTTGAATTGACTGGCCGCCTCCGCCGCCTGTGCCATCGATTGGCTAGCACTTGCAGGCGCTAAAAACCCTGCTTTCGCGGTTAAATCAGATAGTCGTGCAGTTTCATTCGCTGAGTCAGCTTGTTGTTTAGCTAGGGTGCTTAAATTTTCACATAACCTATAGTTAATATACTGTGCCGCAGTTTGCGCTGCAATAATCACGCGTGCTTCATGCCACAAGGCATTACTGCCAACTAATTTTGCTTCCTCTTCATTTTTAGCTGCTTTATTTTTACCCCAAACATCCAGCTCCCAGCTTGCATTTGCGCCTATGCTAGCGTTATTTGAAGTAGGAAACACAAGTCCATTGGGAGTGGAGAGTAATTCACCGCTTCTACCGCGGCCAGCACTTATTTCAGCTGTAAGACTCGGGAGCAGTTGTGAATCTGCAATCGTCACAGCAGTTTGCGCAGCAATGACTCTTGCTTTTGCACTTTCTATATCTGGGCTTACTTTTTGCGCAGATTCAATCAACTGGATTAACAATGGATCATTAAATTGTTGCCACCAATTTGTAAGAGCACTCAATTTTCCATTATGCGCCTGAGTAGCTGGTAGTGGTTCAACCCAGCTCGCTGGCGGCGGCGGGGGATTGAACGTATTCACCGAGATTTGGCCGCAACTTGAAAGCCACAAAATACTTAAAGTAGTCATGCACTGAGCTAAGGGTCGTGTTAAAGATTGTATTTTGAGCATTATACTTCTTAGAAAGACTGCCTATTTTTGAACAACACTATCTATGCAGAGTAGGTCTTGGATTTTGTATAGACGGCGGGTCACTACTGATATATCAATCACCGAACATAGCAGAATAATAACCTTTTTTAACGCAGGTTTCCATTCACTTTAATGGCGTTAGTAGTGTAAATGATCTTTCTTAGTTCTGGCGCATCAGCCTTTGGTATTAAGGCTGAAGTAAATTCTGGTTACATAGTTATTTAAAACTGGTAAAGTCGCTTAAATTAAATAGCAACTCAGGATATTAGCGATGGCTTCACAGGCAGATATAGCACATCATTATGATGTGGATAATGACTTTTTTGCACTTTTTCTAGATAAAAAATATCGTGCATATAGTTGCGGTGTATGGAAGAAAGCCGTTGATTTAGAGCAGGCACAAGAGGACAAGTTTGATAGATTGTGCCGTTACGCCAATGTCGCCCAAGGCCATCACGTCATCGAAATAGGTTGCGGTTGGGGTGGCCTAATGAATACGATTGTGGAGAAATATCCAAACACGCATGTGCATGGACTTACCCTGAGCACGGAACAGTTTGAATTTATCAACAAGGCGCTCAGGCCGAATCTTTCGCTAGAACTACGCTCTTGGCAAGACTATGGGCCGCCTGAGCGCAAGTTTGACTCAATTATTTCCATTGGTGCTTTTGAACACTTCGCTTCATTTGAAGACCAAGCGGCATCGCGCCAGCGAGATATTTATAAAACTTTTTTTGATTGGTGTCTAAGCATCTCTACACCTGATGCGCAAATTGGACTGCAAACGATTGTTATCTCAAGAGCACCTAACACCTTGTCTGAGCTTAGAGATTCTCGATACTTGCTTGATAAAGTATTTCCAGGGTCAGCGCTGCCCTCCATTAGCGATATTCAAGCTGCGATAATTGACAAGTATGAAATTTCAGCAGTAAGTCGCATTGGATTGGATTACGCGCGCACTTTATTTGAATGGAACAAAAGACTAGAACTCCAACAAGAGAAAATCGTTAAGCGTTATGGGCAAGAGCTTTTTGACCATTATCGGATCTATTTTGATGCAGCTCGACGCTGCTTTGAAACAGGCTACGTTGACCTATACCAAGTATCGCTAAGAAGAGTAAAGCCCGTAAGAATATTATCCAAATAGCTTTGGTTAACCTATTAATACCTTTGGATTGCACGCTGTTTGATAGATGAGGTTTGAAAGTTAAAATGGCTGGATATTTAATGATTAAACCCATTTAACATTTTATTAACTCCTATACATTATCACTAGTGTCTGGTTAACTTGTGTCATGCAGTGTTGACGACCAGATATTGTTGCCACGTTATTGACTTGTGTGGCTTCGCCTTCCACCAATGGTTTGAGGTAATGTGGTGCGACTTTCCACTGCGGATGGTCATCGGTTTTCACACCACGGTTTTATGATTGCATTTATAGCTGCTCCCAAAAACAAAGGCATGATAAGCTCACGCATGAGTCAATTTCTGAAAGGAGATTACGATGGCTTACAGTCAAGACTTACGTTAACGCATCCTGTAATTTATACGTCAAGGTGGAGGGCGAACGGAAGCCTCTAAGCATTATGCAATTAGTGAGCGCACCGTATATCGATGGCTGTCTCAACCTACTGACTACCAACCGCAAAAGCCAACAGCCGTCCCGACTAAGCGTTTAAACCCGACCAACAGTTAAAAAAGAGAATCTATGGTTCCACACCTCACTACCGCGCTAAACGGCCCACTTTTATCTTTAGAAAAAAACATGCTCGATGCCATGCCAAAAATCGAGCATTGGTTTCGTACGCAATGGTTAGAGTACGCAGCACCATTTTATGCCAGCGTTGATTTACGCAACTCTGGTTTTAAATTAGCGCCAGTCGATACCAACTTGTTCCCGGGTGGCTTCAATAATCTAAACACGGAGTTTTTAACCTTAAGTGTGCATGCGGCAATGGTGGCTGTGGAAAAAGTCTGCCCTGAAGCGCACCGTTTGCTGATTATTCCAGAAAATCATACGCGCAATACTTACTACTTGCGCAACGTGGTGGAGTTGGTCAATATCCTGAAGCAAGCAGGGCTTGAGGTGAGAGTGGGTTCAATTTCACCTGAAATTACCGAGCCAACAACGCTTGAAACGCAGGATGGCCACACTTTGTTGTTGGAGCCTGTGGTGCGTGTTGGCAATCGTATCAAGCTGATTAACAAAGAGTTAGGTGACTTTGATAGTTGCGCTATTTTGCTGAATAATGATTTATCTGCTGGGATTCCAGAGATTCTTAAAAACCTTGAGCAGAATTTAATTCCGCCGCTGCATGCTGGCTGGAGCACGAGACGAAAATCTCAACACTTTACGGCGTATAACCGCGTGGTCACTGAATTTGCAGCATTGCTGGGCATTGATGAGTGGCTATTGAATCCTTATTTTGATACCTGTGGTGAAATTGATTTTCATGCGCGGACTGGCGAAGATTGCCTCGCCTTAAAAGTTGAGCAACTGTTAGAAAAGATTAAAATAAAATATGCGCAATATGGCGTCACGCAAGTGCCTTTTGTCATTGTAAAAGCCGATGCAGGCACTTACGGCATGGGCATTATGACGGTGAAATCGCCAGATGATGTGCGCGACTTAAACCGTAAAACGCGTAATAAAATGTCTGTGATAAAAGAAGGTTTGCAAGTTTCAGAAGTGATTATTCAAGAGGGTGTTTATACTTTTGAAAGCATTAACGATGCGGTGGCTGAGCCTGTGGTGTACATGATGGATCACTTTGTGATTGGCGGTTTTTACCGTGTGCATACCGATCGTGGCATGGATGAAAACCTGAATGCGCCTGGCTCGCATTTTGTGCCGCTGGCTTTTGCAAAACCTTGCACCTTGCCTGACTGTAAAGGTGAGCCTGATGCTACGCCTAATCGCTTTTATGCTTATGGCGTAGTGGCGCGTTTGGCCTTACTAGCAGCGGCGATTGAGCTGCAAGAACAAGACCCTGCGAACGTGTAGGGCGCGACTGAAAATGACTTTAAAACTACTATTTATACTAGACCCGCTTGAGCGCCTGAACAGCGAAAAAGACACGAGCTTGGCAATCATGCGCGAAGCGAGTAATCGCGGCCATGCATTATTTGTAAGCATGCAACATGACTTATTTTTGCGTGGTGATGTGGCCAAAATCAAGGCTAAGAAATTCACGTTTACCCCGCTCGCCAGCCAGACAGCCTATTCACTAGCCGCTGAGCTTGAATATCTACCCGCGAGCTTTGATGCGGTGATCATGCGTAAAGATCCGCCGTTTGATAATGAGTATTTGTACAGCACCTATTTACTTGAAATTGCCGCCAAGCAAGGCACAAAAGTTTACAACAACCCCAGTGCGATTCGTAGTTGGAATGAGAAACTTTCAGTGACGCGCTTTCCACAATTTGCACCTGAATTTTTAGTGAGCGCCAACAATGATTTAATTCGTGAATTTCTAAACACGCATCAAGACATCGTCGTTAAGCCGCTCGATGGCATGGGCGGTAGCAGTATTTTTCGCCTGGGTTTAAACGACCCCAACATTAGCGTGATACTTGAAACCATCACCAATTTTGGCAGCCGCACGATTATGGCGCAGCGTTATTTAAAAGAGATTCTGCAAGGTGACAAACGCATTATAGTGATTGACGGTACGCCGCTACCCTACGCACTTGCGCGTATTCCAAAAGCTGGCGAAACGCGCGGTAACTTAGCCGCTGGCGGCACTGGCGTAACGCAACTATTGAGCGAACGTGATTTAGAAATCGCCAGCACAGTCGGCAAGGTACTTAAACAAGAAGGCTTGTTTTTAGTTGGCCTAGATGTGATTGGTGAGCATTTAACTGAAATCAACGTCACCAGCCCCACTGGCATGGTAGAAATTGCAAAGCAAACTGCCTGTAAACCAGCGGAAGTATTTTTAGATACTTTAGAAATGTATTAACCGTAAGATTTGGTACAAAACAATTAAGGACACCTCTTTTAATTCAACCTGCCTCTATACAATTTTTAGCGTTGCGGAGCTAGGTAGCAAGCAGGCTTATTCACAGATATTCAGGGTTCAAGCAAACCATCTCTTCACTAAAAAATCGTCTATCATATCCACATGCGTTATTTACTTCTCCTGCTTACACTCTTACTTACCAGTTGCTTCAACGAGCCGCTATATCACAGCCAAAGTTACGTATTTGGCACTTTGGTTGATATTAGTATTTATGGTGAATCCGATGAGCATGCGCGGTTTTTGGCGAATCATATCCTAGATGATTTTCAAAAACTGCATCACCAGCTTCACGCCTGGAAGCCAGTGTCACAAAATCAATTAAGTGAACTGGGTCAGCTAAATGCAGCCTTTCAGCAAGCAAATAGCCCTACCCCAATCAGCCCGGCGCTGGCGGCCATGCTGGAGGATGCAACCGAATTATCCATTAAATCTAACGGCCTGTTTAACCCAGCCATTGGCCATTTAATTAGCACTTGGGGCTTTCAGCGTGATGAATTTACCGCTATTGCCGTGGATGAAGCCGCAGTTAAAAACTTGCTACATGCCCAACCGCGTATGACAGACATCGTCATTAAAGATAATGCCGCGTATAGCACCAACCCAACCGTTAAGCTGGATTTAGGCGGCTATGCCAAAGGCTATGCGCTAGATATTGCTGTTGCTTACTTACGCAAAGAACATGTAAAAAATGCGCTGATTAACATAGGTGGCAATATTATTGCGCTTGGCAAGCATGGCGATTCGCCTTGGCGCGTTGGGGTGCAGCACCCACGCCAACCCACAGCGATTACCACGCTGGCTTTGGCCGATGGCTGGGCGGTAGGTACTTCTGGCGATTACCAACGCTACTTTATGTTGAATGGAAAGCGCTACTGCCATATTATCGACCCACGCACCGGTTATCCTGTTGAGCACACGCAATCGGTCACGGTGCTGGTTCCGCCTCAACCCCTTAATCAGTCGCAAGCTGGCGTATTGTCAGATGTTGCATCAAAACCCATTTTTATTGAAACGCCGGAAAATAGAAGCAAAGCTGCGCAAGCTTTAGGCATTGAAAATTTCATGGTGATTGATGATAAAGCCCGCATTTTTGTATCAAAAAATATGGTCAATAAGCTTAATTGGCTGACACCAAATGTTCAATTTACCACGTTACCTTAAATTGCTTAACCCCAAGCTAATCACTCAGCATGTATTATCTGGTGACTGGCTAGTATTGATAGCAGGCCTGCTCTGCGTGCTGTATTTGTTCCAAACATTATGGTCTGGTGAGCATGCGGCTAAAGTACAAATCAGGCTAGGCGATAAAATATACGCCACCTATAGCTTAAACCAGCAGCGTGAAGTGCATGTACACGGCAAACTGGGCGATGCAGTCATTGTCATTGCGCAGGGCAAAGCCAGATTTTCAAAATCGCCATGCACCACCCAATATTGTGTACACCAAGGCTGGCTAAGCCACGCGGGACAAGCGGCCATTTGCCTACCTAATCAAATTAGCCTTGAACTGATGGGCGATGCCAAACCGTATGATGCTCTTAACTACTAATGTGTAGCCAAACAGCATAAACACCCAATAAAACCAACGTGAAAAACACCCACATACAAACCACGGTTGACGACCATCGCATTGCAAAGCTTGCCGCATTTGCCATTCTGCTACACATGGTTGAAGCGGTAATACCATCACCGTTACCTGGCGTAAAACCCGGCATTGCCAACATAGTGACTTTGTATGTGCTGTATCAATATGGATTCGCCACCGCTGCTTGGGTCAGCATTTTGCGAGTGTTTGCCAGCAGCCTGCTACTTGGACAATTTTTGTCGCCCACTTTTATATTAAGTTTAAGCGGCGCCGTGGTCAGTTTAGCCGCTTTATGGCTAGCCATGCATTTGCCTAAACGCTACTTTGGCCCAGTAAGTTTAAGCATATTAGCGGCATTCGGGCATATTGCCGGGCAGCTTCTACTGGTGCGCTTTTGGCTCATCCCACACGCTGGCGTGGCTTATTTAATCCCTGTGTTTGCGTCTGCTGCTCTGTTTTTCGGTTTAATCAACGGCTTAATTACCGCTAAACTTCTCTATAATAAGCGTTGAATGCTTAGTCTTAATTTATCTAGGCTTATTTAAAGAACCAGTTTCAATACTCAATAGACAGCTACGCGGCGGCATGACAAAAATCATTGCATTTTTAAAGTTACATTTTTCAAAAAATAAGACCTTGACGCTATCGCTCATGGCTTCGTTGCTGATTCACGCCTTTTTATTCAACCAGTTTCAGTTCAATATACCCATGAAAAACGAAGGGCCGCCTGCCCTTATTGTGCGCTTGGTTAAGTTGCAATCAACGCAAAAAATGGCTGTTGCAACCACCAGCAACCCATTGCCCACTACCGAAACAATATCAAAACCACAACAAACAGAACAAGATTTAACCGCTGCCACCAACATATCTACCACGGCTAGTAGCGAACAAATACAAGCTACACCGATCACAAAAATCATACCCAATGTTACGCAACAAAACGTAGTCGCCGTAGAGCAACCAATCACCGATGCATCGAATACCGATGCTAACAAAACAGTTGATGAGACTGCGGCAGGGGAGCTTGCAAAGAAACCGATACCGCAACCTTATCAATATGTAGAAACCGAGTTTGACGTTCGCCGTGGAGATGCAGCTGATAGCGTTGGCATTGCGCGTATTGTGTTTATTCTTGATAAAAATCGCACCTACACACTCACAAGCATGGTAAATGCTGAGAGTTTAACTTCTCAAACGCGCAGTACGCTTATGCTAAAAAGTGAAGGGGTAGTCACTATTGCAGGCTTAACGCCGAGCTATTTCTCGTATCAAGATAATAACGATAAAAATAAATCACACAGCGTGCGCTTCGCTTGGAGTGATGGCATTTTGCAAATGCATAGCCCTAGCGGTGATAGCTCTGAAACATTACCCGCAGCCACACAGGATACTTTAAGCGCGATTTACCAGTTTATGTTCGCGCCCCCATCTGAAAATACGCAGGTCAGTACGACTAATGGTAAAAATTTACGACTATCTACCTATAATTTTCAAGGTGAGGTGCTTTTAACCACCCCATTAGGTGAGCTAAAAACCATACACCTCGTAAAAAGCGATGATGATGGAGAATTAGAACTTTGGCTGGCGCCTGATTACCAGTACCTGCCGATTAAAATTAGGCAAACAGAAAAAAATGGCAGCTTTATTGAACAAACTGCCACTAAGATTTTTAAGATATTGCCATAATATCTTTAATAAAACACTCCTACATGATATTCAAGTTTTAGCGACACCACTGATATTTAGCAATAGAAATCACATAAAATAGATGCACTGTGAGGCAATACCAGTGCGGCTCACAGGGCATCTATTTATGACACATTGGAATTTTAGCCTTAATTTTAGACTAAAGGCATTGGCCCTAGAATTGCCAATAACACAACAAATTACCCATCACATCGCTAGCCATCCAGCTTTATCCAACACGGTCTAAGTAGCGACGGCATATTATGAAAGTTCTCTGGTATTGGGTACAATCAGCACTGTAAAATACAGTAATAAGCGGGCGTCGTATAATGGTAATACCCTAGCTTCCCAAGCTAGAGCCGTGGGTTCGATTCCCATCGCCCGCTCCATTCACATGTTTTTAGCCGTCCAACCAAGTCTTATTTATCAATAAAATCAAATAATTACGATGTTTAAGCGTCCTATAGGGCGCAATCCCGTCTTATCAAATCCATTTACAAAACGTATAAAAAAATGTATAAAACCATATCTGAATAATTTTTTATACGTTTTGTAAGGAATGGATATGGCAAAGCTACACGCTGACTTACTAGATGATCTTATAATCAAAGCCGCAAAGCCTAAAGACAAGACATATACGCTTCGTGATGGCAACGGCTTGTTTTTGCTTGTCCATACCAATGGCAGTAAATACTTTCAGCTTCGTACTACCTTGCACGGCAAAGCTAAGTTAATCCAGTTAAAAACTTATCCTATGTTGTCGTTAAGTGATGCGCGTATTCAAGCGCGTGAAAAATCAAAGTTAATTAAAACCGAACATATCGACCCCGTACTACTCAAGAAAAAAGAAAAGGCGGGCAAAGCTGTAGATGCTGACAATACATTTAAGCGTATTGCCGAAGACTGGCTAACAATCAAAAGCCGCACATTGACCATGACCAGCCATAAGAAAATACAGCAAACATTTACAGCCAATGTTTACGGTATGTTAGGCAAATACCCAATGAAAGAGATTGATAACGTCATGGTGCGTAATTGCTTGCTAGTGATGCAGAAACGCGGTGCGCTGGAATTGATGCGACAGACGCGAGAATGGATTAAATCAGTATTTGATTTTGCTTATGGTGACGGGCTTATATTAGAGAACCCAATCACTGCCACAGACATTCGACTAGAAAACGCAGCAAGCAAAGGATATCCACACCTCAAGAATTTAAAAGATGCAGGCTTACTATTACGTAACCTTGCTGCATATCGTGGCAGCTTTGAGGTGGCTACATGCGTTTACTTACAATTGCACTTTGCACAACGACCAACCGAACTACGCGCTGCAAAATGGAGTGAGTTTGATTTAGACAATGCAATATGGACATTGCCATTAGAACGCTCAAAAACTAAAGAACACATGACCAAAGCCCACACCATCATGCTATCTGTACAAGCCGTGGTAGCGTTAAAAGAGTTGCAGGCATATACAGGCCACAGTGAGTATTTATTCGCAAGCAGGGTAAACGATAAAGAATTATCTGAAGCAACCATTCGCAAGTGTTTTAGAAACGTGTTTATTGATTATCACATCGTGCCACATGGTTGCCGTCACTTTTTTAGCACTCAAGCCAATGAAAGCGGATTGTTTAGAGCTGATGCAATCGAAACCTTCTTATCTCATAAAGACAAAGATGCAATTAGAAAAATATACAACCAAGCAACTTATGATGCAGAGCGTAGAAAAATAGCGCAATGGTGGAGTGACCAACTAGACGTTGCGAGAGATGGCGCAAAGGTGATACCAATTAAGGGCGCTGCATGATCTGTTTTAACCGTGATACGTTCGGCTAACGTATAAAAAACGAGGTTGCTAGTGTTCTAACCACTAGCAACCTCTAACCACAATGAAAACTAAACAGGAGTTTTAACATGGCTAACAACAATATTACTACAAAAGATAATTCTATCAATCCGCTTTTGGGTGACCTCACTGTAGACACTTTAATCAACTGTTCACAGGTGCTTATTTTTTTAGAAATGAATGAAACTGAAGGTGAACCAACTGAAAACGAAGTGCGGGGGCTTTCATTAATTTATAAGGTTGTTAGGAAGGCGCTAGATTTTGAGATTGATAGAGCAGCACAGCCAAAGAATAAAGAATTTTAATCATGGCTACGACCAACTCTAGGTTAGATATTGCCAATATGCAAAAAAGACTAAAAGCCGTGCTTTCTTATGATGGAATAGCAGAAAACGAGATGCACCTTCACCTGACTAAAGTAATGCAAGTTTCAAGCCCAATAGCTAAACGCATGATCGCTGGTAACCATAGAACGATTATAAACTACTCGGCCGCAAGCGACCGAGTTTTAGAACAAACCCAACTGTTGGCTACTTTTCTCACCTTTGCTCATTTCTGCAAGCTGATTTTGAACATACTTTCTTATCACTTCTTCGTTCGCATTGCCTATCG
>CAINBI010000065.1 GCA_903846555.1 uncultured Pseudomonadota bacterium | reverse complement strand
AGTCGATGGTGACGCGCGCAGTGCCTTCGCCGCTGACGGTGGTGGTGGCGCCTTGCTGCACCACGCCGCCCGCAGGATTGGCCAAGGCCGCAGGCCGTAGGCCAATAGCGGTCAGCAACGCCAGCAACAGTTGGCTGGCGCAGCGGTGTCGTTTCTCCAGAAAAAAATGAGCGTTCATGGCGCTAACTCCCGACCCGTTGATGGTGAGCGACAAAAATAATTTTAGGCGAATTTTGAAAACTATACAAGCGCTAGCCTTGTAAGCCATCATAATATCCTTTCAGAAATTGATCCATGCGTTAGCTTATCAAGCCTTTAAGTATTTTTGGGAGCAGCTATAATAATAAGCTGAGATATTTTTCCTAAGAAATAAAGGATCTATTGCCTTGAACACACAAAACCCACAACATTTATTAGAACAAGCACAACTCATTCATGCGCCAGAAGTGGTTGAAGCTGCGATTACGCGGTTAAGCCATGAAATTACGACTGTGCTTGACGGCGAATGCCCAGTCGTTATTTGTGTTATGGGGGGTGGTATTGTCTTTGCTGGACAGTTATTAACGCAGTTAAAATTTGCCCTAGAAGTAGACTACGTACATGCGAGTCGTTATCAAAATAATACGGTTGGTAAAACGCTTACATGGCAAGCGTTACCGAAGTCAGATTTAACAAATCGCACGGTGCTGTTACTCGATGATATTTTAGATGAAGGCGTTACATTGTTAGCCATAAAAGAGAAATGTCTGGAATTAGGCGCCAAAGAGGTATTGTCAGCCGTGTTGGTTGAAAAAAAGCTTAGCCACACAAAGCCTATTTGCGCGGACTTTATTGGTCTTGAGGTGCCGAATCAGTATGTATTCGGCTATGGCATGGATGCTTACGGATGGTGGCGGAATCTCTCAGCAATTTATGCGCTCGCCTAGTTAGAATGCATGCTCTGTGAGGCAATAGGGACGCGCTTCACATGGCATACTTTCACACACTTTAATTCGCGCTAAGTAATGGTTTTTGGAGTTTTTTCAGGCTTTTAATAACACAATCATTGCGCCGCTACCACCATCTTGTTTTTTCGCTTCAACGTAGGCAATGACTTCATCTTTTTGCATCAGCCAGCTACGTAGCTTATTTTTAAGAATCGGTTCTTGGTTACGTGAGCTTAATCCTTTGCCATGCACAATGCGTACACAGCGAATACCCCGGCTTTTACAGTCACTTATAAACGTAGAGACATAAAGTCGCGCTTGGTCACTCATCATGCCATGTAGGTCAATGGCAGCTTGTATGGGCCAATGACCGCGACGTAGTTTATTTAGAATATCGGGCGAGTGGCCTGCCCGTAAGTAAACAGCGGCTTCGCCAGCTTCAAGTTCATACGCGGGAATAAAATGATCAGACAGTGAGTCCGCAAGTAGCTGCTGATCAGCGCGCGGAAATTTCTTAGGGATAGGTTTTGGTTTTGGCCGCTGTAGATCTAACTGCACTTTCACATGACGCTTAGATAAAGGAGTAGCGTCCTTCACAGATTCGCGAAACAGTTTTATGTCATCGTTTTCAGGTTTTATCACGGGATGAATGGAGATTAAGGCAGTTTTTTTGTAGAAGCATTATTCTGCATAAAAAGCGGAGTTTATTTTCTACAGCGCTTTCATGTAATAAATTATGCTCCTTACATACTGACTATTGATCTAAATAACGTTCAGCATCTAATGCGGCCATACAGCCTGTACCAGCACTGGTGACAGCTTGCCGATAAATATGGTCTTGTACGTCGCCTGCTGCAAAAACGCCAGAGATGCTTGTTGCGGTAGCGTTGCCAGCACGACCCATTTGCGTAACGATATAGCCGCCTTCCATTTCAAGTTGGCCTGCGAAAATGTCGGTATTTGGTTTATGACCAATGGCAATAAATACGCCCATTAAGGCAATGTCTTTGGTGCTGCCATCATTTACATTTTTAAGACGCATGCCCGTCACGCCGCTGTCATCGCCCAATACTTCTTCAAGTGTTTGAAATGTTTCTAGCACGATTTTACCTTCAGCCACGCGCGCCTTAAGTTTGTCGACTAAAATCGCTTCAGCTTTAAACTTATCGCGTCTATGTACTAACGTAACTTTGCTGGCAATATTGGCTAAATATAACGCTTCTTCAACTGCGGTATTGCCGCCACCAATCACGGCAACTTCTTGATTTCGATAGAAAAAACCATCGCAGGTAGCGCAGGCGGAAACGCCTTTGCCAGCAAACTTTTCTTCACTTGGTATACCCAGGTATTTTGCAGAAGCCCCTGTTGCAATAATTAATGCATCACAAGTATATTCTCCGCTATCACCTACTAAGCGAATTGGTTTTTCGGCCAAATGCGAGGTGTGAATATGATCAAAAATCATCTCTGTGTTAAAGCGTTCAGCATGTTTCTGAAAGCGTGCCATTAACTCCGGCCCTTGCACGCCGTCAGCATCGGCAGGCCAATTATCCACTTCCGTGGTCGTCATTAATTGACCGCCTTGCGCAATGCCAGTAATCAATACTGGTTTAAGGTTTGCGCGCGCAGCATATACTGCCGCAGAATATCCTGCTGGACCTGAGCCTAAAATAAGAAGATGAATGTGACGCGTTGCCATGATAAAAGCCTTTGATAAAATCTGATAGTGATTGAAAATAGAATAGTATTGTATTAGCTACGCATCGACTTTGATACTGCTATAATTAAATTTGAGGTTTATAATTTAACGCCAACAACTTGTAAGGTTTTTACTATTTTGTTTTTCAAAAAATCAACTCCAGTCAATGCGCGCCGTGAGGCCGAAATTACTAAATCGCACGCGATGGTTGCAACGCTTATTAAAGAAGCATGGTGGTTAGGCTTAGTGTTAGTTGGGCTTTATATTGCCGTCATACTGTTTACTTATCATAGCGAAGATTCTTCCTGGTCGCATGTGGCTGCGGATAATGTGCTTGTGCATAATAGTGGCGGCAGTGTAGGTGCGTGGTTATCTGACCTGCTGTTATATTTGTTCGGTTTTTCAGCATGGTGGTGGGCGGTGCTGGCTTTTTATGCTATGTGGTTCGTTTATTTGGAGCTAGAAGTGGTTGATGTTGATAGAAAACCATTTTTATTGTTCAATTTTATTGGGTTTGCTCTACTGTTAATTGCTTCATGCGCACTAGAGGCTGGCCATTTAATTAGTCTGCCCGCTACGTTGCCGCTTGCCCCGGGTGGAATGTTGGGCACATCTGTTGATGACAGTTTACGCATGATGTTTGGCTACACGGGTTCTAGCATGCTTTTGTTGGCGGTATTTGTGGTTGGTTTTAGTTTGTTTACTGGCTGGTCTTGGATTATGTTGACCGAAAAATTGGGTGCTGGTTTAATTGCTAGTTATGAATTTTTTAAGTTTAAATTGCAAGATTGGCAAGATCGAAAGGCGGGCAGGGCGGTAGAGATTGAACGTACGGAGTTTGTACATGCAGAGCGTAAGCGTGTGGAATATCGCGACCCAGTATTGATTGAAGCGCCCGTGTTTGAAATTGTACAAAGTGAGCGCGTGCAGAAAGAAAAGCAGGCGCCATTATTTGAAACCATGCCTGATTCTATCTTGCCACCTTTGCATCTATTAGATGACCCCTCCGGCACGGTTGAACCTCAATCTGCCGAAACTTTAGATTTTACCTCTCGTTTAATTGAACGAAAACTAATGGATTTTGGCATTGAAGTGAAGGTGCTTACTGCCTTACCTGGCCCAGTGATTACCCGTTTTGAGCTTGAGCCAGCAGCAGGCGTTAAAGGTAGCCAAGTTACCAATTTAATTAAAGACTTAGCGCGTGCCTTGTCTGTGATAAGTGTTCGGGTAGTAGAGACCATACCAGGCAAAACCTGTATGGGTCTAGAAATTCCTAATCCTAAACGACAAATCGTTTACTTATCTGAAATTATGAGCAGCCAAGCTTATGCAGATGTTAAGTCACCGCTTGCAATCTGTCTGGGTAAAGACATCGCAGGCAAGCCAGCTGTGGCTGATCTTGCCAAGATGCCACATGTGTTGGTGGCTGGAACAACAGGATCAGGCAAATCGGTTGCGATTAATGCCTTGATTTTAAGTTTGCTGTACAAAGCCGATGCTAGCAAAGTACGCATGATTTTGATTGACCCAAAAATGCTGGAGCTTTCAGTTTATGAAGGCATCCCACATTTACTAGCGCCAGTAGTGACGGATATGCGACAAGCTGCCAATGCGCTTAACTGGTGTGTTGCAGAAATGGAGCGCCGCTATAAGTTGATGTCTATGCTTGGCGTGCGTAATCTTGCGGGCTATAACCAGAAAATTCGCGATGCAGATAAAGCAGGTGAAAAGATTCCGCACCCATTCAGCTTAACGCCAGATGAGCCAGAGCCACTGATGGAAATGCCGTTGATCGTAGTGGTGATTGATGAGTTGGCTGATTTGATGATGGTGGTTGGTAAAAAAGTAGAAGAATTGATTGCTCGCTTGGCACAAAAGGCACGCGCTTCTGGCATTCATTTGGTGCTTGCAACGCAGCGGCCGTCGGTAGATGTAATTACCGGTTTAATTAAAGCCAACATCCCAACGCGCGTTTCTTTTCAGGTATCAAGCAAAATTGATTCACGTACTATACTCGACCAAATGGGTGCTGAGGCGCTACTAGGTCAGGGTGATATGCTGTACATGCCACCAGGTACAGGCTACCCAGTGCGTATTCACGGTGCTTTTGTATCAGACCAAGAAGTACATAAAGTGGTGAATTACCTCAAAGCGCAAGGTGAACCAAATTACATAGAAGGTATTCTAAGTAACGAATCCTTAGAAGGCGATGCGGATTTTTCTGATGGTGGTGGTTCAGGTTCGAGCACGGGTTCAGAAGTAGATCCGTTGTATGATGAAGCTGTAGGTATTGTCCTCAAATCACGCCGCGCCAGTATTTCAGGCGTGCAGCGGCAATTACGCATAGGGTACAACCGAGCGGCAAGGTTAATAGAAGACATGGAGCGTGCTGGATTGGTCTCTGCCATGCAAAGTAACGGCAATCGAGAAGTGTTAGCGCCTGACCATGATGCCTAACCATAAATTAAGCGTAAAGGCTAAAATAAGGAAATGAATGCATAAGTTTAAAACCGTAATATTAGCTTGTCTGTTATTGATGCCATTGCTGGCAAGGGCCGACGGCACATCAAGCCTTAAGAATTTTTATGATAAAACCCTTAGCATGCGTGCTGATTTCCATCAAATAGTCACTGATAGAAAAGGCCAAAAAATTCAAGAAGTCTATGGGAAAATGCAGTTAAAACGGCCGAATAAATTTAGGTGGGATTACAACAAACCATTTGAACAGCAAATTATTAGTGACGGTAAGAAGGTTTGGCTTTATGACACGGAATTAGCGCAGGTAACTGTGCGGGAACTCAGTAAAGCTATAGGGTCTAGCCCCGCTGCTTTATTGGCTGGTGAAGATGGTTTAGACAAAAACTTTAAGCTGATGAATGTATCTCGTGAAGATAATCTTGATTGGGTGAGTACCAATCCAAAAGACAAAGACACTGGTTTTGATAAAATATCCTTGGGCTTTAAAGATAATGTCTTGCAGGAAATGAATATGGTGGATAGTTTTGGACATCAGACTAAAATTGTTTTCAGTAAGTTTGAACATAATCCAGTGATTGAGGCAAAAACTTTTTTATTCCAACCGCCCAAAGGTGTGGATGTGGTCGGTGAGTAAGCCGGAAAAGTTATAGTTGGTGCGGCAAGCATTCTAATAGAGACCAAGTCATGGCCACTATCAGTGATATTATTTAGGCTTCCAAGCTGGAAAGCTTAGATACCTTTTTATTTGATTGTTGCAGGTAACTTTTTTGAGCAGTTTATTTTCATCCAAACAACCACAAGCACCACTTGCTGAGCGTTTACGTCCTAAAACTTTAGATGAAGTCGTTGGGCAATCGCATCTTTTGGGTGAAAGCAAGCCGCTACGATTAGCTTTTCAATCAGGCAAGCTACCCTCAATGATTTTGTGGGGCCCGCCAGGCGTTGGTAAAACTACATTGGCGCGCTTGATTGCTAACACAGCTGATGCTGAATTTATTCCAATTTCTGCCGTGTTGTCTGGTATCAAAGATATTCGTGAAGCGGTAGAGCGCGCTGAGCTTACCTTGCAGCATCATGGTCGAAAAACCATTTTATTTGTTGATGAAGTACACCGCTTTAATAAAGGCCAGCAAGATGCATTTTTGCCATTTGTGGAAAGTGGCTTAATTACCTTTATTGGCGCCACCACGGAGAACCCCTCTTTTGAAGTGAATAGTGCTTTGTTAAGCCGTTCACAGGTGTTTGTGCTCAATGCATTATCTGAAGCCGAACTAGGACTATTGCTGAATCGTGCACAAGCATTGGTTGCAGCTAATATCACGATGACCGAAGACGTTCGTGAGCAAGTGCTAGCCTACGCCGATGGCGATGCAAGACGCTTACTTAATTTTGTGGAAAGTCTATTCAACGCCGCTGACGGTGCAAATGTCACCGCCATAGACGAAGCCTTTTTACAGACCACGATGGCGAGCAAATTACGCCGTTTTGACAAAGGCGGTGAAGCCTTTTACGACCAAATTTCTGCACTGCATAAATCAGTTCGTGGTTCCAACCCAGATGCCGCTTTGTATTGGTTTTTACGCATGATAGACGGTGGAGCTGACCCGTTATACCTTGGGCGGCGCATCGTGCGTATGGCCATTGAAGATATTGGTTTAGCCGACCCGCGTGCGCAAAGCATGGCGCTAGAAGCCTGTCAGATTTTTGAACGTTTAGGTTCGCCAGAAGGTGAACTAGCGCTGTCTAATGCGGTTATTTATTTGGCCGTGGCGCCAAAAAGTAATGCTTCTTACAATGCCTATAATCAAGCCAAGGCTTTCGTAAGCCAGGATAGCTCTAGGCCAGTGCCCTTGCATTTAAGAAACGCGCCGACCAAACTAATGAAATCATTAGATTATGGTAAAGAGTACCGTTATGCGCATCACGAGCCTGAAGCCTATGCAGCAGGTGTAGATTATTTTCCTGACGATTTTCCGCCGCAGCAATTTTATATTCCCACACCGCGCGGCTTAGAAGGTAAAATCACGGAAAAATTAGCGCATTTACGCGCATTAGATAAACAAGCTTTAGATAAAAAAGCGAAAAAATAAAATATAGCCATAACCGATGTCATTCCGAAGTCAGTCGGAATCTAGCGCTTTTAAAGACACTTGATTCCCTGTCAAGCACGGAATGACAGCACATTAGGAAAATTAGATGTTAGATATTCAAGCATTAAGAACTGATTTAGACGGCGTAGTGCGCTTATTAAAAAAACGTGGCTTTGACTTTAATTCAGCCAGTTTTACAGCGCTAGAGAACGAGCGTAAAACCGTGCAAACGCGCACCCAAGAGCTACAAGCCAAGCGTAATAATACTTCTAAGCAGATTGGTTTTGCCAAATCTAAAGGCGAAGATGTGAGCGCAATCATGGCTGAAGTGGCTGGATTAGGCGACCAGTTAAAAGCGGATGAAGTGCGACTTGTTGAGTTACAAACCGAATTGCAAAATATGCTATTGAATGTACCGAACCTAGCACACGAGAGCGTGCCAGCAGGTAAATCTGAAGCCGATAACGTAGAAGTGCGTAAAGTAGGCACGCCACGTACTTTTGATTTTGAAATCAAAGACCATACTGATGTAGGCACGCCATTAGGTTTGGATTTTGATACTGGCATTAAACTTTCAGGCGCGCGCTTTACTTTCATGCGTGGGCAGATTGCCAAGATGCACCGTGCTTTGGCGCAGTTTATGTTGGATACGCAAACTGAACAGCATGGTTATGAAGAATGCTACACGCCGTATTTGGTGAATGCAGAAACCTTAACTGGCACAGGTCAACTGCCGAAATTTGAAGAAGACTTGTTTAGTTTGCAGCATAACGATAGTAAATTGTACTTAATTCCAACCTCTGAAGTGACACTGACTAACTCAGTGCGCGATGAAATATTAGCTTTAGAATCATTGCCAATCAAACTCACTGCACACACGCCATGTTTTCGTTCTGAAGCGGGCTCTTACGGGCGCGATACCAAAGGTATGATACGTCAACATCAGTTTGATAAAGTTGAAATGGTGCAAATTGTACATCCAGATACAAGTTATGCCGCGCTGGAAGAAATGGTCGGTCATGCTGAAAATATCTTAAAAGCATTAGACTTACCGTATCGCGTAGTGTCACTTTGCGTAGGTGATATGGGTTTTGGTGCGGCTAAAACTTATGACTTAGAAGTTTGGTTGCCAGCACAAAACACCTATCGTGAAATTTCATCAGTGTCTAATTGTGAAGCGTTTCAAGCACGGAGGCTACAAGCGCGGTTTAAAAATGAAAGCGGTAAAATGGAGTTTGTGCACACCTTGAATGGTTCAGGTTTAGCGGTAGGGCGCACATTAGTCGCAGTGCTAGAGAATTATCAAAATGCGGATGGTAGTGTGACTGTGCCTGAAGTGTTGCGACCTTATATGAATAATGTTAGCTGTATTAATCCTTAACGAAATTAAACTCTAACGAAATTTATGTAGGCGCAATCTTTCACACAATAGCTTGCGCTTCTGTAGTTTAGTCTTTAGTCGGCACGGGCAATTTTAAAGTTGTTGAAATCAGGATTGTGGCTAGGTTGGTAACGCTCTAATATGCGTTGATAACTGCGAATTGATTCGACAAATATGACTGGCGCACCGCCACTGGCATAGCCATATTTGGCATCGACGTAATATTCGGGGTTGTTTAACATCACCAAGGTTTTTTTAACGTCCGCCCAGCTATCAGGATTAAGTTTAAGGCGCTTCGCCAGCACTCTAGCATCCTCAACATGGGCATAACCTATATTGTAGGCGGCTAAAGCCATATAGGTGCGGTCAGGCTCCGGTATGCGTTCTGGTATTGTTTCTATCATCTTAACAATATATTTAGCCCCTGCTGGTATGCTTTGCTTAGGGTCTAGCCTGTCGGTAACGCCCATTAAGTCTGCAGTCCCTTCTGTTAGCATCATCAATCCACGTACGTTGGTAGGTGAGGTGCTAAACGTATCCCAATGCGATTCTCGGTAACTCACAGCCGCCAATAAGCGCCAGTCAATCCCCGTTATTTCTTGCGCCTGTTTGAACAGATTTTTATATTTTGGCAATAAGCTATTTGTCAGCTTCAGAAAATTAGAGATGTCCAGAGTGTTTAAGCGTTTAGAATTGCCATAGTATCGATCCATTAGATTGCGCAATGTGCCATCTTTGTGAATTTTATCAAAAAATTCATTCACTTTTTTCACCAATGTCGGGTCAGCATTTTTTGGCAAAGCCCAGGCTATGCTTTCTGGCTTACCCAGTGACATGGCGACTTCTAGATTGGGGTAGTAATTTTGCATTATGGCGACTAAATAGCTATCTGCCACTGTGAAATCTAAAACACCGCTCGCTACCTCGTCTAACAGTGTTTCTGAATTTGTTTGTTTTAGGGCATGCCAGTGTAAAGAGGGCTCTTTTTCCTGAATTTGGCTTAGTCGCTCTGCAAAACTAGTACCAGCAGGCACGGCAATTTTTCTATCGGTAATGGCAGTGATATTTTTAGGCTTGTCCCCCACTTCACTGTTATAGACTAGCTGCTGCTGGGTTTCTTGGTACGGTTTTGAAAATTGAACCAATTGCTGTCTAAGATGGGTAACCGTTAAATTGGCGGCGGCTATGTGAGCTTTGCCTTTAAGTAACGTTGGAATAACATCGCTGATACTGTTGACTACTAAAAACTTAATTTGATATTCAGGTGCAAAATCTTTAATAAATAAGGTCGCTAAGTCATATTCAATGCCAGAAAACTCATTATCACCATTCATGTAATAAGTCGTCGGACCGTTGTGCGTAACAAAAATTAGCTCATGATTATTAGGCGCAGTGGCCTTCTGTTTAGCTTGGTCACCATTTGGAGAGCAAGCACTCAATGCTATAGTCAATAATAATAATAATAATGATGCAAGCAAACGAGTGCTTCGTTTAAACAACTCACGATGAGCGTTATTTAAATGCAAGTTCAAGGCTAAGCCCTAAGCTCTGTGACTATGCCATTTTCGACAATCAATATCGTATCGGCTAGTCCGTAAAAGATCCCATGCTCAACTACGCCAGGGGTGTTATTGATTAAATCATTCAATGTTTTTGCATCTATACTTTTATCGAACTTCATGTCGAGTACGTAGCTACCATGCGAGCTTATCCAAAGGCCATCCTTAGCCGCATTAGGGCGTAAATCACCTTCTGCCCCAACATCTTCAAGGTTTTTTTTCGTAAGTTGCCAAGCAAATGGTATTACTTCAATTGGAATAACAAAGTTTTGACCGATATAACTAACGAGTTTACTTGTATCTGCGACTACGATAAATTGTGTAGCCGCTTTGGCCAGCAATTTTTCTTTCACTAAATCACTGCCGCGACCTTTAAGTAACGTCATCTCAGGGGTGATTTCATCAGCACCATCCACATACAAATCAATACGGCTAATATGCTCTAAGGCAACGATAGGTAAGTGCAGCGATTGCGCCATATTGGCACTGATAGTAGAGCTGGCGACAGTAGTGACTTTTAGGCCATCATCTCGTTGGCGACGTGCAAGTTCTTCAATGAAATAGTTGGCCGTAGAGCCAGTGCC
Source organism: uncultured Pseudomonadota bacterium (assembly GCA_903846555.1). Taxonomy (GTDB): domain Bacteria; phylum Pseudomonadota; class Gammaproteobacteria; order Burkholderiales; family Methylophilaceae; genus Methylotenera. Next base: position 3,563 of record CAINBI010000065.1, on the reverse strand, counting down.
TAAGCCAATAAGCATGCCATCTTTTACATAAGTTGCAGCTTGTATCGCGACTAATTGTTTATTATTCATGATGCACTCCAGCCGTAGTTTTTACTTAACATTAAGCGCTATCATAACGCGATTAAGCCTATTTTGGCATTAAAAAAGGGAGCCACTGGCTCCCTTTTGTTAAACATTGCTAAGCGCTGTAATACCTAGCAAGTGTTTTAATATTATTATTTTAATACGCGGTTTCTGTATTCACCAGTACGTGTGTCAATTTCAATTTTGTCACCTGTGCTGCAAAATAAAGGCACTGGAAACTCATGGCCAGATGCAATTTTAGCTGGTTTCATTACTTTACCCGAAGTGTCGCCTTTAACTGCTGGCTCTGTGTAAGTAATTTCACGCACTACAGTCGTTGGTAATTCTACTGAAATTGGCTTTTCGTTATAAAAACGAATATCTACCGCCATGCCGTCTTCTAGGTAAGGTAGGCTATCTGCCATGAACTCTGCATCTACGTCATACTGGTTATATTCAGTGTCCATAAATACGTAGCTTGGGTCAGCAAAGTAAGAATAAGTGGCTTCTTTTTTCTCGAGAATAACCACTTCAAACTTGTCGCCAGCGCCGTAAATAGTTTCGCTAGGCGTATCAGTTAACAAGTTTTTAAATTTCATTTTTACTACAGCAGTGCTACGGCCAGATTTAGTATATTCTGCTTTAACCACTACTAATGGGTCACTGCCGACCATAATGACGTTACCGGCGCGAAGTTCTTGTGCTGTTTTCATAAATTGTCCTGCTAGAGTTAAGTTTTTAGTTGAAATTATTGCGCTTCAGTTTAAATAAGCTAATTTAAATAATGAGTACGCTAAAACGGCGAATTATACCTTATTTTCAGTCAAATTTTCACTAAAAATCACTAGCCTTGTTGCAAGATCTGACTGCAAGGCAAGTTTGTTTGTTTGTTGTATTGCGTAAACCTTTAACTCAGCTAAGTGTTTGATTAGGCGTGAAAATGGCGCTGGTGTTGATGTGTAAACTTCTGACCAAGCGAGCTGCGCTTCGTATACTACAGACTTTACTTCAGCATTGGCTGCACTTAAATACAAGTCTAAAAAAGCATTGAGTTTTTTGATGTGCGTATCATCGGTTTGAATATAGGGTTGCCAAATGAAAGGTTTTTCGGCCCAAATGGCGCGTATCCAGCTATCTTCGCCCCGCACAAAATTCAAATCACAAGCCCAAAGTAAGTGGTCATAATCTGCTTGTGATAAAAATGGTAGCAGGTGGATAGTTAAATTACCTTTGTGAATTTCTTTGCTACTTTTCTCCTTAGCCTCACACATAGAGTCAATCATGGCGGTAATTGAGCTGTTAAAAGGTATAAATAAACTTATCGGTTGATTTGCAGTCTCCAAGGCTGAAACTAAACTGGTAATATCGGCTTGCGGATAACAAAATAATGAGATTTTGATCGCGTCATCACCTAGCTCATTTGCCTTTGGAATATCAATTTTTTGCCAATATTCAGTCTGCTTTTCTTTTGTTTTTATAAAACCAATACGCTCATCCGTTAAATTACTTTCACGAATCAAACCGCCAGTATCACTTTTAAAACCTGGGAAAAAGTAATGTTTGGTGATTGCAAGGCTGGGGTGTGGAGATGGTTTGGCATGGAAATCACTTACCCAACTTTCAGCAGAAAGGTATTCTAAATTGATCCAAATACAGTTTTTTAGCACCATTTGCGGAATGTAGCAGTCTGGTAGTCCGCAAGAAAATGTTTCTAAAACCACTTTTGCGGGTTTAATTTCGCTGCAATTTTCTAATGTAGGCCAATGGCAGACTTCTACACCACTAATGACTTGCTTATTTTTAGTGCAATCTAAAGTGGTGATGATTTTTGTTGCTGCCGCCATATCGTCAACAAATAACCGGACTTGCAAATGATGTTCATGGGCTAGTTGTTGGCTTAACCGCCAGCAAACGCCAATGTCACCGTAGTTATCGACAATCTTGCAAAAAACATCCCAGCGGTTATTTTGGATATGGCTCATGCAGCTGATAATTTTTAAACTACAGGTGCTTGATATTGAATGTCAATAATTTCATATTCTTCTTCACCTACTGGCGCGGCCACTTTAACAATATCGCCAATTTGCTTGCCCAGAATAGCGCGTGCTAAGGGTGAAACCCAGCTAATATAGCCTAGCGACGGTTCTAATTCATCCTTACCTACAATACGGTAGCCGTGTTCGGTATCATCTTTAAGTGAAAATAGCGTGACCCAAGCGCCAAAAAACACTTTTTCTAAACCCTGCTGTGTTGCGGGGTCAACAATTACCGCCAAATCCATACGTTGCATCAAAAAGCGTAAGCGACCATCGATCTGGCGTAAGCGTCTTTTACCGTAAATATAATCACCGTTTTCGCTTCTATCGCCATTACCTGCAGCCCAAGAAACAACCTTCACTAACGCTGGACGCTCAACCTTTAGTAGCGCATTGAACTCTGCTTCAAGTGCTGCGTGACCTTGAGGAGTGATGTAATTTTTTTCGTCTGTCATTGATTAAACGGCTGTAAATAAGTGATTGATATTCATGGCTGTAATCTTTATTTTTCTAAAAACAATACATCTTGCACAAAATAAGATGACTCGCCAAAGCATGAAGATGGAATGCCTTTGTGTTCTTCATAAACAATCTTGACTCTTTTACCAAGAGAATCATTCACCTTTTTTGCTACAGCCGCGTCTTTAACTGTAAAAACAAATTTCTCAGCCTGAGTGCCTGGCATGGAGACTAAAACAATTTCACCTTCCCATGTTTTGCAGACATAACCTTTAAACGAAAATTTTTGCACGTAACCTGCGCGCTCACCAGATGAATACACCCAGTTCAAGCTTGCCCATGTATACAAACCAAATAAGACAATAAGCACTACTATGAACAGAATCACAGACTTTAATAAGCCATTCAAACGACTAAACATACGCTACCTTAAAATTATTATAAGTACTGATAAAAAATTACTCACAATTTAACAAAAATTATCATTGTTTCAAAGATTCTTTTACGCCTTATTTCAAATGCTTACTTAACATAATTTACCAAGATTACACCATGTAGTTTGCTTGGTTCTTGGTTGCCGCATACGAAATACGATTGAAAGGCATATCTGTAGCTGATATTATGGGTCCAAGCGTCGCTGCATGAAGGCGGGGGCGGGGGATTTCTCCTTCGTGTATGATCGCCCAGTGTGCTGATGGGTCTGGTGCTCGATACTGCGGGCTGGCGTCGACGAACCGACCTTGCTGGCGCAAAGGCTCAATGTGCTTGCTTATTGTTGGTAAACTTTTTGGAGGATGGATGAAATTTTTCTCATGCTTACTTGGCTTGTTGTTGTCGATTCTGCTCAGCGCTTGCGGAGGCGGTGGTGGCGGTGGTGTCGCACCCTCGGCGCTGAGCTACAGCGCCAACGCGCCGTCCTACACGGTGAACTTGTTAATCACGAACAATACCCCCACCAGCAGTGGCGGCGCGGTCACCTCCTATGCCATCAACCCCGCCCTGCCT
>CAINBI010000064.1 GCA_903846555.1 uncultured Pseudomonadota bacterium | reverse complement strand
TCCATGAAAAAACAGGCTTGAGTGAAAACGGCAAGGCAAATCTAAAACAACATTTATTAACCAGACCGAGTTAAAACAGCGTTCAAACAATCAGATTAAATCTGACTACGTTCAGACTCATTTCTGGATTGGAATATACTAGCCTCGCATACGGCATTTTATGGGTAAAATAGTACTTATGTTTAATTCCAACTTATCAGCACCCGCTACTTCCAATATGGACCTTATCATTGAAGCGCGCTGGGTAGCTTCTGTAACGCAGCAACAGCCCTTACTTGAAAATTATTCAGTGATTATTCAAGCTGGCATTATTGTTGAGTTATTACCAATCTCTGAGGCTAGGCAAAAATATACGGCAACGTCACTAGTATGTTTAGATGAGCATGTGTTGATTCCAGGTTTAATTAATTTGCATACGCATGCTGGCATGAACCTAATGCGCGGCATAGCTGACGACCTGCCTTTAATGACTTGGCTTAGTGACCATATTTGGCCTGCGGAACAGGCGGTAGTGAGTGAACGTTACGTGCAAGATGCTACGTTGCTAGCTTGCGCTGAAATGTTAAGCGGTGGAATTACTTGCTTTAATGAAATGTATTTTTTTCCAGAAGCAACCGCTGCTGCGGTTAATCAAGCGGGTATGCGGGCTAATTTAGGGTTGCTGGTGCTTGAGTTCCCTTCAGCTTACGCGAGTGATGCCGATGATTACCTGCAAAAAGGCTTTGCAGCACATGATAGCTGGCGTAGCAACCCTCTTATCACTTCTTCTATTGCGCCGCATGCGCCTTATACGGTGTCTAACAAAACCTTTGAAAGCATTATCACCTATGCCGAACAGCTATCGCTCAGCATACACACACACTTACATGAAACCCAAGATGAAATTACGCAAAGTGAAGTGCAATATGGTTTGCGGCCACTACAAAGATTAGCCGAGTTTGGTTTGCTAGGCCCCAATTTAGTCGCCGCCCATTGCGTGCATTTATTGAGCCATGAAATTGATTTGTTAGCTGAATACAGTTGCCATGTCGCGCATTGCCCAAGCTCTAATTTAAAACTTGCCAGCGGTATTGCACCAGTAACGCAATTGTTAGCTAGGGGCGTCAATGTTGGCCTAGGTACCGATGGCGTAGCCAGCAATAACCGTTTGGATATTTTTGCAGAAATGCGTTTAAGCGCACTTTTAGCCAAAGGCATCAGTGGTGATACTACGGCAGTGCCAGCACAGCAAGCACTGGCAATGGCCACCATCAATGCCGCCAAAGCTTTAGGCTTGGATGACAAAATCGGCTCGATTGAAGTGGGTAAACTGGCAGATTTAGCCGCAGTAACATTAAGTGACATTGCAATAGCACCGTATTATGACCCAATCTCACATTTGGTTTATGCCTGTGGGCGCGAGCATGTAAGCCATACTTGGGTTGCAGGGGAATTACGTTACAGCAATGGTGTCTACGCGAATATAGAGCCGAATGAATTAAAGGAAATGATCAACACATGGCAACCGAAACTAAAACAACACAAACAATGAACGCAGACGAGCTTGAGCTGAAAAAATTTGGCGATCTCGCCCATAAGTGGTGGGATAAATCCAGCGAATTCAAGCCATTGCATGAAATCAATCCATTAAGATTAAACTGGATAAATGGCCTGATTAGCTTAGAAGGCAAGCGCGTGCTTGATGTTGGTTGCGGCGGCGGCATTTTGTCTGAATCTATGCACTTTAAAGGCGCAGATGTGACTGGTATTGATTTAGGCGAAAAAGCGCTTAATGTAGCTAAACTGCATCAATTGGAAAGCGGCGCAAAAGTAAACTATCAACATATTGCGGTAGAGCAATTAGCGGCTGAGCAAGCTGCCAGCTTTGATGTGGTGACTTGTATGGAAATGTTAGAGCATGTGCCAGACCCAGCAGCTATTGTTGCGGCTTGTGCAAAACTGGTAAAGCCCGGAGGCTCAGTATTTTTCTCTACTATTAACCGTAACCCAAAAGCCTATTTATTTGCGGTGATCGGCGCGGAATACCTGTTGAACATACTACCCAAGGGCACACATGATTATGCAAAGTTCATCAAACCTTCAGAGCTTTCAAGCTGGGCCAGATCAGCCGATTTAAATGTTGGCAAGATGCGCGGCATAAGCTATAACCCGATGATGCAGCATTACAGTCTGAGCGATGATGTTTCTGTCAATTACATGATGCACACTGTGTTAGCTGTATGAGTGTTGTGTTATTTGATTTAGACGGCACCTTGGTTGATACCGCGCATGATCTTGGTTTGGCACTCAACATTCAGCTAGAACGCCACGGCAAACAAACGTTGTCACACGATGACATTTGGCCTGTAGCCTCGCATGGCTCTGCTGGTCTGCTGGCGCTAGGCTTTGGCATTACGCCTGCGGATGGTTGTTTTGAAGCCATGCGCATAGAGTATTTAGACTTGTACGAATCAGTTTTTACCAATAACGCAATATTATTGCCGGGCATTGCTGAGCTGCTGGATGCCTTAGATATGCAAGGCATTAAATGGGGCATAGTGACCAATAAGCCTAGACGCTTTTCAGTGGATTTAATTAAAGCCGTTAAGATGGGTAATACCAATTTACACCAACGTTCAGCTTGCTTGGTATGTGGTGATGATGCCGCACAAGCCAAGCCAGCACCCGATACGCTACTCATCGCTTGTAAAGAAACGAGCACTTTACCTCACGATTGTATTTATGTTGGCGATGCAGAGCGTGATGTACAGGCAGGCAAGGCCGCAGGAATGCAAACAGTAGTTGCATTGTTTGGCTATATTGCCGCCACGGACAAACCCGCAGAATGGGGTGCTGATGCGCTGATAAAAAAACCAAGTGAATTGCTCGATTGCTTTAGCCCTGCGTCTAATCTGGGTTAGTTCATTATTAGCCCACCATGATATTCTTTCACCCTTTTCACCTTTTTTCCTAAGAGCTTTCACCATGAATACCACAGAAACCTTTATCCCGAGCAAAGATGCCTCACTTGAATCATCTATCAGTACGCTGCAAGGCAAGCTAGAGGCGCTTGGCATTCATGTAGAAGAAAAATCCTGGCTCAATGAAATTGAAGGCATTTGGTCTGTGCATGTCATTGATAAAGATTGCACACGCTTATTTACCAATGGTAAAGGTGCTTCAAAACTGGCCGCCCGTGCGAGTGCGCTGGGTGAATATTTTGAGCGTTTAAGCACCAATTATTTTTGGACGCATTTTTACTTAGGCGAAACCATCGCCAATCAAAAATTTGTGCATTATCCTAACGAGCAATGGTTCACGGTTAAGGGTGACAAGTGGCCTAAAGCGCTACTTACACCAGAACTACAAAAGTTTTACAACCCTGAGGGCGGCGCGCTTGCCAGCCAACTGATAGACTTAAACTCAGGCAATGCAGAACGTGGCATTTGTGCGATTCCTTATACCCGTTTACGTGATGAAAAAACTGTATTATTTCCCGTCAACCTCATTGGCAATTTGTATGTCAGCAACGGTATGTCTGCCGGCAACACTATGATGGAAGCGCGCACTCAGGCCTTAGCCGAGATTTTTGAGCGCGACATCAAATTTAAAATTATCCGCGAAGGCATTTGCCTGCCAGATGTGCCAGAAGAGGTGCTTAATCGCTACCCGCGCATTGCCGCTGGCATTAAAGGTTTACGCGATGCCGGTTACGGCATTCTAGTAAAAGATGCCTCTTTAGGTGGGCAATATCCAGTCATGAACGTGACGCTATTGCACCCTGAAGACCAAGGTTGCTTTGCTAGCTTTGGCGCACATCCGCGTTTTGAAGTGGCGCTAGAACGTGCATTGACCGAACTACTGCAAGGCCGCGCCATCAATGGCCTTAAAAACTTTGCGGCTCCAGGTTTTGATATGGAAGAAATTGCTGATTCACAAAACTTAGAAATCCATTTTGTGGATTCCAGCGGCGTGATTAGCTGGGATTTCTTACGCAGCACGCCTGATTACAACTTTGTCGACTGGAACTTTGGAACCACGACAGAAGAAGATTACCGCTGGTGCGTGAACACTATACACGGCAGCGGCCATGATATGTATATCGCCGACTTCACACATTTAGGCGTGTATGCCTGCCGAATTTTTGTGCCAGGCATGTCCGAAATTTACCCAGTTGAAGAACTACAATGGGAAAACAATACCGTAGGCAATTTGGTGCGCCCTTTTACATTAAGCCTACCAACGCTAAGCCATAAAAAATCTGCCGAACTGCTTGAAACCCTACTAGAACTAGACTTAGCTGACGAGCTACCAGTGACAACGCTGATAGGGTTATGCGCTGACCCAAATAGCACATGGGTGGATTTACGCGTCGGCGAACTTAAAACGCTAGCCGCATTAGCATGTCATAGCACCGATGATATTTTGGATGGCTGCGCTTGGATTGCCCAATTTAATGAACTTAACGCAGAACGCTCAAAGGTTTATCGTTGCATTGCCAATTTAGTGCAAATTAAAGAGGAGTTTGCCACCGAAGAATCAGAAAGTGGTGATACAACGCTATTTGAAGCTAACCTGCAACTGATGTACGGCACTAAAACCTTAAATCAGGCGCAACGCTTAGTCAATCAAACCGATCAATATTTTGGCCTATGCCATCTAGGGGCAAATATGGAAGGTAGTCATATGCATCAACAACTTTTGGCGGCTTATCGTAAGATTTGGAAATAGCTTGAAGCTAGGCACACAAAGTTGTGCCTAAGTAGGCTACTAAAACAAACTTGCACACTAGATTGAGCTTTGCATAAACGTAGTTCTAATCTGAAATAATTAAAATCGTCATCCAGACCTATATCTGGATGACGATTTTTTCTCGTTAAGATTAACCACCAAATACTTTATGAAAATATCTCACTGCTAAATACAAAGTTAACTATATGAACGTTAAGCCACTTTATAAAGGCATAAGTCTATGCAAAAATAAATGTATGATACGTTTTTGCATAGACAATAATTTGCCATACCAACAATGACCCTACCAACCCCACCAGATAACGCCCATATATTCAACGAAGAAACCATTACCTCGCCAAGCAAGCGCGGCGCATGGAAATGGATGTTGCCATTAAGTATCATACTGACATTGGCTGTTTTTGCGGCTTGGCATTTTGGCTGGCATGCTAAAGCCGTCACCACCGGCGTGGTACTACTGGCGGCAGCTTCTCATGTATTTACCTGGATATTAGGCATCATCACGCTAGTGCCTATCATTGGCCCTTTGCTGGTAAAAGTGCTGAGTTTATCCATCATCTGGTTATTAAACGCGGTCGGTTACTTGGTTTCTTACGTCGCTATTAAGCGTGGATACACTAAAGATGTGATTACTTACCGAGCAGTCACCATTTCGCTGATTACTGGCATTGTGATTGGATTCATACTTGCCAGCCTAATTAACTAAACTTTCAGCAGCCAGCGTTACCTCGTTAATTTAGGCATACTTGACATGTTGTTCACTCAAATTAAACAATCGCCACCAATGCAAAATCTAGCAAAAAAGCTCGCAAAAGTACGCGAGTTTTTCCCCGCCATGTTCTTTTTCGGCGGTTTTGCTTGGGATGCCTTCACCATTGGGCATAGCGTGGCAGCGCAAGATTTATGCATCTTTGGCGCTTATTTAGCTACCGCAGGTTTAATTCTGTACGTCATCGGGCGGCCTAGCTATATTTTGGCTGATTCGACCAACTTACCAAACTGGTTAAGCAAAATTTACATAAAACTTAACCTCAAGAAATACCACTGGCCAAACTTCCCCTACTTTTTATTGCAATTCATCTTTGGCAACTTATTAAGCTCTTTATTTATTCTATACTTTAAAAGCGCAAGCCATTGGCTGGCCTGGCTCATGTGCTTGTTGTTAGGCGCCATGCTGGTAGGCAATGAGTATTTAGAAGATGAATATAAACGCTTCACCCTAAGTTGGGCGCTGTTTGGCTTTTGCGCGATGCTACTGTTTAACTTTGCCCTACCCTTTTTAATCGGCAGCATTCAGCCCATTTGGTTTTATTTAAGCACCTTAATGGGGCTAGCTGCCGCGCATTGGCTATACAAAACCACGCCTAACCACTTCGGTAGCATTAAGCCAGCCTGGTTGATTGCTGCGGGGCTAATGTTGGCTTATGCCGGTGATATGATTCCGCCAGTACCCCTAGTAAAACGCGACATTGCGGTGGCCTACTCACTCACCAAAATCAATGGTGATTACCAACTGACGCAACAACCATCTAACTGGTGGGTGTTTTGGCATAAAACCAGTACTGATCTACAAGTTACACCAGGCCAACGGGTGTACTGCATCTCATCCGTTTTTGCACCCCCAGGCTTGAATACAAAGCTTTATCATCGCTGGCAGATTTATGATAAAAATCAAGGCTGGATAACGCAATCACATATAGGCTTCACCTTATCTGGCGGGCGTTACAACGGCTTTAGGGGTTACACCTACAAGCAGAATTTACAAGCTGGAAAATGGCGTGTGGCGGTAGAAACTGAAAGTGAAAAGACCGTTACGGTTTATGATTTTAGTATTAAAACCGTATCGGTTGCGCCACCATTGGTGATGCAATTGTTCTAAAAACAACTTCCTATCAATTTGCTACTCAATGGATGATGCAAGACTAGAACATTGCCAGAATGCCCCTACTTTTGTTTGCAAGCAAATACCAATTTAAACAATTTTATGCTACTGTAATTCAAATGCATTACACGGGAATATTGATATGAAAACTGCCACAATTCCAGCTTTACGCGTAGAACCGCAATTAAGAGCCGCCGCACAAAGTGTGCTTGCCAATGGTGAAACGCTCTCAAGCTTTGTAGAAGAATCATTACGCGCTAATATTGAACGCCGCTTATATAGCCAAGCCTTTATTAGCCGAGGCATTGCCTCGCGTGACGATGCCAAAGCCAAGCAAGAATATTATTCAGCCGACAGCGTGATGGCGGAGTTAGATGACATTTACCAGCAAGCACTCAAGCAAGCTTAATAAGCACTTGTTTTGAGTTATCAAATTAGATTTACCAAAGTAGCGCGTGAAGACCTAAAACGCTTATACCGTTTTTTAGCAGAGCGCGATATTCAGGCCGCCAAGCACGCACTGCAAGCCATTAACAAAGCCATTGAGCTACTAGCAACATTCCCTTTTACCTGTAGAAAAGCCAACGCAGATAGCCCGTTTTTAAGAGAACTCATCATCACCTTTGGCACCAGCGGTTATGTGGCACTGTTTGAAATAGAAGAAAATAATAACGTCACCATTTTAGCGGTAAGACATCAGCGCGAAGATGATTACCTTTAAGGTAGTTTTAATTGCGTACCAACATTGATTAAATAAAAGAAAAATAACTATGCCCTCACTCAATTGGATAGGTAAAGAAGCGGTTACTCAACACCACAAACAGGTGTCGTTTAGAATGTTGCAACCAGTGGCTGAACTCAGCTGCGGTGAGGCAGCTAACCCAGAAAACGAAAACCTGATTGTGCAGGGCGATAACCTGCACGCGCTTAAAGCCTTGCTGCCGCGCTACGCTGGACAGGTAAAGTGCATTTATATAGACCCGCCGTATAATACCGGCAACGAAGGCTGGGTGTATAACGACAACGTGAACAGCCCGGAAATTAAACGCTGGTTGGGTGAAGTGGTGGGCAAAGAAGGCGAAACGCTGGATAGGCACGACCGCTGGCTGTGCATGATGTATCCGCGCTTGTTATTACTTAAACAGTTTTTGCGTGAGGATGGGGCGATATTTGTTTCGATTGATGATAATGAAGTTGGAAATCTTCAGGCTTTAATGCGGGAGATATTTGGTGCAGCTAACGAAGTTGCTACTATAGTTTGGGAGAAAGGAAAAAAAGGTGACTCAAAGTTAGTTTCAGTAACTCACGAATATATTGTTGCTTTCGTTAAAAATAATGCATTACTAAAAGAAAAAAACATTAAATGGCGGCGTAGAAAGCCTGGCATTGATGATGTTTTAGATTTCTATGAAGCCTTGCGTAAAAAACATGAAAACAATCATGCTGAAATTCGTAAAGAGATGATGGCTTGGTATAGGGCAATGCCTAAAACTGACCCGCGAAAATCTCACAAACATTACAATTGGTCAGATAACCGAGGGCTTTATTTCCCAGATAATTTTCATGGACCTGATGATGGAAGAGAAAGTCGTCCGCGTTATCCAATTATTCACCCTGTGACACAACAAGCTTGCGCAATGCCTTCCACCGGGTGGCGCTGGGAAGAAGACACTACCATTAAAGCATTAAAAGAAGACCCTCCACGTATTCATTTTGGTAAAAACCATACAACGATACCTAATCGTAAAAGTTATTTGTTTGAAATTGATGTAGAGCCAATGCTTAGCGTGTTTTACACCGATGGACGCGCAGCTACACTAGAAGTTGAGGCAATACTTGGAGCTGGCGCTTTTCAGTTTCCAAAAGATTCAGATGTGATAGCTGATTTAATTGGAATGGTTACAGATGAAGGTGATTTAATTTTAGATAGTTTTGCTGGTTCTGGAACAACTGGGCATGCAGTATTAAAGCTCAATCAATATTCTAAAGTGCCACGTAATTTCATTCTTGCAGAGCTGGATTATAGTGTAGCTAAAAACAAAACGTGTCAAAGAGTACGAAAAGCTATAGAGGGTTACGTTCCGCTGACAGGAAAAAATAAAACGCCAGTTGCCGGCTTAGGTGGCAGCTTTAAGTTTTGCAAACTCTCGCCTGAACCCTTATTTACCGCGCAAGGCCAAATTCGCGCTGATGTTACCTTTGCTGAACTGGCGGAATTCGTCTGGTTTACAGAAACTGGCACTGGCTACGCCAAAGCTTTAACGCCCTCGCCATTGTTGGGCGTGTATAAAAGCAAAGCCATTTACTTGCTGTTTAACGGCATATTAAAAGACCGTGGCGATTTAGGCGGTAATGTATTGAATAATCGCACGTTGGCGGTATTGCCAGTGCATGATGGCCAGCGTGTGGTGTATGGCGCGCGTAGCCGTTTTGATAAAACAAAACTTGCGCGTATGAAGCTTGAATTTAAGCAATTGCCTTATGAATTGACTGTGAAATCTTGGGTTTAGAATCCTAGATTTAGAATCCTAGGTTTAGAATCTTGGTTTGAAATATCTAACTGTGCGCTTTACATTAGGCTGAATTAGCTTAAATTAATAAAAAATCCCCAGTTATCGTCATTCCCGCGTAGGCGGGAATCTAGGCGAGTCAACTAGCTAACTGGATCCCCGCCTACGCGAGGATGACGAATTTGTTGTGTTTTTAGGGTTAATGTTGCCTCGTGCAAATCTCTCGAACTATAAAAAAGAAAATATTATGTCGCCATTAAAAGAATATCAAAGCAATTTATTAGACGCCTACGCGGGCTTTTTAAGCCGAGCCAAAGAATTAAAAAGTGCTAAAGCCGCTTTTGCTGAAAGCACCTTAGCTAACTTTGGGTATGCGCTACATTACAACGCATTGCCTTCGCCTGACGACATTCCTTATGTATGTTTGCGTGTGCCAACTGGCGGCGGTAAAACACGGATAGCAGGCCAAGCGATTGCGCGTGTAAACCAGGCATTTATGGCCAGCGATTATAGTTTAGTCATCTGGCTAGTGCCTTCAAAACCAATCCGCCTGCAAACGCTGTACGCGCTTAAAACTCCGGGTGAATTGCTGCATGATGATATGCGTGACTTATTTGGCGCGGTAAATGTGCTGGATATTGATGAAGCGTTGGCATTGCAGCCCTCTACGCTGAACACCGCCAACACCATTATTGTGGCAACCATGCAATCGTTTAAACGTGACGAGCCTGAAGGTTTGCGCGTTTGTCGGCAAAATGGCGCGTTAATGCCACATTTTACCAATGTGTCTGAAAGCTTGCGCGGTGAACATTCTTTGGTGGATGTGATTCGATTACGTCACCCGTTTGTGATTGTGGATGAAGCGCATAACCAAGGTAACCCGCTGGCGGTTGATACTTTATTAAGCTTAAACCCTGCTTGTATATTAGAGCTTACCGCCACGCCAGACCGTGCCAGCCAACCAAGCAATGTATTGCGTAGTGTTTCTGCCGCAACCTTGCAGGCAGAAGATATGCTTAAACTGCCGCTAGAGCTTGCAACCCATGCCGAGTGGCGGGTTTCATTGCGAGATGCGATTGCAAGGTTACGCATGTTGGAGCAAGAGGCTACAGAAGAGTTTAAGCTGACGGGTGAGATCATTAAGCCTGTAATGCTCATTCAAGCTGAACGCAAAGCGCAAACAGAAACTTTTACCCCAGACCGCGTAAAACAAGCATTGATGGATGATTTTCATATAAATGCTGCGCATATTGCCATTGCCACTGGCGCGTTGGATGAATTGGGCGAAAGGCGCGAAACCGACCCTGATTATCCACAGTTTATTATTACCGTGGATAAGTTGCGCGAAGGCTGGGATTGCCCAAGTGCTTATGTCCTATTTTCATTTAGAAACACCACCTCGGCCACGGCGGTAGAGCAAGTGCTAGGGCGCGTATTGCGTATGCCTAAAGCCATACGCAAACAACGTGAGCCGTTAAACCGTGCTTATGCTTATGTGGTTTCTGATCGCTTAGCTGAAACGGTGCAAAACCTACGTGACGGCTTGGTGCAAAATGGCTTTGAGCGCATTGATACGCGCGATTTAATTCGCACCGCCGACGATGCCGCAATGCCCACACAAGATTTATTTGCGCCTGTAGATGATTTAGTGATTGCGCTGCCAGCAACGGCCGCCAATGCAGAAACCCCTACAACAATAATGCTACCCAATGAAGATGCTTTTAATTTGCTGCCTAAAGCATTGCGTGAAAAAGTGGAAATTTCACCTGAAAGCGGCACGCTGACCATTAAAGGTGGTGCCACTGCCGACCAAGTACGCAAAGTGGCTGAAACCTTTAAAAATAGTGAGGCTGTACGCCAAGTACGCGAACAACTAGACACCGCGCAAGCCTTGCAAGCAGCGCCGCCAGCACGGGTGAAAACGCCAGCGGAACTTGGTGTTCGAGCAAGCGTGCCTTTATTGAGTTTTGAGCAGTTTGGCTTTTTTGATGTGTTTGATGAAAGCCCATTACTGGATGCCGATTGGGAAATAGATAGCTTTGATGCCGTGTTAAATGAAGCTGAATTTAGCAAAGATGTAGAAGCTATGCGCCGTGCAAGGCTTTCAATATCGCAATTAGAAAAAATTGAATGTGATGTTTACGATAGGCTAGATAGTCAACTCGCTTTGTTTGACCAAGAGCAGGGCTGGTCGGCCGTTGATTTAGTCGGCTGGCTGGACCGTAACTTATCTACCGTATATGCAGACCGCGCGCAAAAAGTGGCTTGGTTAAACGCAGCCGTGACTTACTTAATTGAAAAGCGTGGTTTTGAGTTAGACGAATTGGCTTACCGTAAATTTAGGTTACGTGGTGCGCTTGAGCGCAAATTAGTAGCAGGTTTAACGCTGGCTAAACAGCAAGTATTTAATGATTTATTTTCGGACGCAGATAAATTCTCACTTCGAGATGAACACGCTATTACCTTTGAACAAGGTCGCTATGGCTACGATGTGCCTTACACTGGTTTACTGCCGTTAAAAAGACACTTTTTTCCTGTCATCGGCAATCTAAAATCAAGTGGTGAAGAGTTTAACTGCGCTGAATATATTGCGAATCAGCTAGATGGCATTGAGTGGTGGGTGCGAAACGTAGAGAAAAAACCAAATTCTTTTTGGCTACAAACCGCTAGTGATAAATTTTACCCAGACTTTGTGATTAAAATGCAAAGCGGTTTGATTGTTGCATTGGAATACAAAGGGGCGCATATCGCTGAGAGCCGCGACAGCGATGAAAAGAAAAAAATAGGCGAATTATGGGCGCAACGTAGTGGTGGAAAATGCTGTTTTGTGTGGGTGGAAAAAGAGCAATTTAGTTTAATTAAGGAGGCTATAAGCAGGTTTTAGCTCAAAGCTAAAAATCAATCGCGCAATACCTACTGAACATGACTTAGTGCTTTTCATCAGGGCGCGTCATCAGCTTATCAATATAAGCAATGGCAACCGCTGAAAACACAAATGTCATGTGTATTACCGTTTGCGCAATCAATACTTTATCGCTTAAATTTTCGGCATTGATGAATGTTTTAAGTAGATGTATGGATGAAATACCGATAATCGCTGTCGCTAGTTTTACTTTAAGTAAATTGGCGTTTACGTGTGATAACCAATCTGGTTCATCTGGATGGCCTTCTAAATTCAGGCGTGATACGAAGGTTTCATAACCGCCCACAATCACCATAATCAGTAAGTTTGAAATCATCACCACGTCGATTAAACCCAATACAATCAACATGATGTCGGCTTCAACTAGGTGCGAAGCTTTGCCTACCAAATGGACTAACTCAAGGCCAAAGAAGTACACATACACCGCTTGTGCAACAATTAGGCCTAAATAAAGCGGCAATTGCAGCCAGCGACTGCCGAACAAAATGTTCGTCATCAGGCTTTTCTGTTTGTATTCAATCGATGAAGCTGTGGGAGTCTTTTGCATTGCGTGGTGCCTTATATTGATTAGGGTGTTAAAAATTAGCTTGCTTATTATCGGCTAAAACCGTGAGTAATGTTTACGAAATATGACTCTCAAGTACATATTCCGCCGTTTCATCTAAAGCCAAAAGTTTAGTTAAAATCGGCATGGTTTCTTCTAAAATCTTAGGTAATGTCCAAGGTGGGTTAATAATAAATAGGCCACTGCCAAACATACCGAAGCCTTCGGTTGATGGTTCGTCTATGGTCATAGCAACGTGTAGCCAGTTTGGCGCATTCAAATCCATTAAGCTATCTATCATCGCGTTTGGCTCTGGGCGCGGTAGTAGCGGGTACCACACCATATAAGTACCTGTTGCAAACCTAGCCAGACTATCTTTGATTATTTTTACCACACGCAGATAATCTTGCTTGTCTTCATAAGGCGGGTCAATTAACACCACGGCGCGGCGCGGTGGTGGTGGCAGCATGGCTTTTAGCCCAGCAAAGCCATCTTGCAGCGCAATTTTGACTTGCCTGCCCTGCCGCTTAAAATTTTCTACCAGCAATTTGTTATCATTGGGGTGAAGTTCAAACAGCCGCATTTTGTCATCGGCCCGTAAATATTGTTGTGCTACAAGCGGTGAGCCGGGGTAAAACGCAAGGGCATTATTATTAAAACTTTTAATCTGCGCGACAAATTCTGCAAGTGATGCTGGCAGGTTTTCTGCGAATATTAATTTTTCAATCCCTTGCTCAAATTCTGCATTTTGCGCGGCATAACCTTCAGTTAAGCGATATAAACCAGCACCTGCGTGCGTATCAACATACCAAAAAGGGGCTGGCTTTTGTGCTGCATGAGCCAACACCAAACCGAGTACATAGTGTTTCAATACATCTGCATGATTGCCTGCGTGAAAGGCATGACGATAACTGAGCATAATAATTGATTGCGAATAATTGAGAATAGTCAGCATTATAGCTTTCAACAATTCATGGCATGGCTTTATTCAGGGTTACTGCGCTAAAAATGACTAAAACACTGTGATCTAAACTGACTTTTAGGTTAGCATTTCACCTATGACACCATCTAATGAAACAACGCAAAAAAATATCCACCCGACGCACGAAGATCATGATTATGACCGCGAAGATTATCACCATCATGATGGGCATCATCATTATCTAATGCCATTTATGCTGATTTTAATCTTTGCCATTATTGAAGCGATAGGTAGTTGGTACACTGGTTCTTTAGCCTTGCTCAGCGATGCTGGGCACATGTTTACAGATGTGGCGGCACTTGGTCTGGCTTGGCTGGCAGGGCTGCTTGCTAAAAAACCTAATGTTGCAAGGCACGCTTCAGGCGTTAGTTATGTTGAAATAGCCGTGTCTATTTTTAATGCAGTGACCATGTTGGTGGTGATTATATTTGTACTGTACGAGGCGATTGCCAGATTTAAACAACCGCATCCCATACAAGGTTTAGGTTTAATGGTGATTGCAAGCTTAGGCTTAATCGTCAATTTAGTAGTGGCTAAACTGTTGCATCAGCAAGTCGTTCATCAAGGTGAAAGTTTAAATAATCGCGCAGCATTTTTGCATGTAATGGGTGATTTATTAGGCTCGGTTGCCGCAGTGGCGGCTGGCATTGTCGTTTACTTGACTGGCTGGTTGCCGATAGACCCGATATTATCTTTGTTGATTTCAATATTGTTATTGGTATTTACTCTGAATTTAATACGCGATATTTGGCAAACCCTGCAAGGCACAGCTAGCTTGGGCGGTCATGTTCATGATCATTAAACGGCACAATACTTTAATACAGCAATCTGAGGCGCATTTTTCAGATTGTGAAAAATATCGTTATTGGTTGCGCCGTGATTGGGATACCAGCAAGCCCACGATAAGTTTTTTAATGCTTAATCCCAGCACTGCCAATGAAATTGACAACGACCCAACGATTGAGCGTTGTCAACGTAGAGCCATTACTATGGGTTATGGCAGCATGATTATTGTGAATTTATTTCCATTTCGCATGACAGATTCTAGCTTGCTAAATTCTGTGGATAACCTTTTAGGTGATATTACGGAAGCCGATGACTGCATTTTACGGGCTGTGCAATTATCCGACATGACTGTATGTGGCTGGGGAAAACATCCGCTAGCCGCAACTAGAGGTCAAAGTGTGGCGACCATGCTGGCACAAGCTAATTTGCAACACAAAATCATGTGCCTGCAATTAAATATAGACCGAAGCCCACAGCATCCACTTTATATCGCCTATGCAAAACAACCCGTGCCATTTATGATTAACGTCATTGAATAGCACCACCCTTCAAGTGAAATTCTAATTTAGGAGAAATTAAATGCCATACGTAAATATCAAACTTGCCGGCGAAGTGACGCGTGAGCAAAAAGCACAAATCGCCAAAGAGATGACCGAAACGCTGGAGCGAGTTGCCAATAAGCCCAAGTCTTACACCTACATTACATTTGAAGAAGTGGCTTATGAGGACTGGGCGATAGGCGGAAAACTGCTAGACGAATAAGGTTTAAGTGGGTCTGATTGCATGAACAACATAAGCAGCAAGTCAACGCTGCTAAGCCAAAACCACGGTAAAACAGAGGCTCTGGGAGCCCCTCTGCTATTGCCTCGCAGGGCATCTCTTTTAGCCTAATTTTTTACTGGGCGTCGCTATTGCTAAGATTCACTTTTAGCCTTATGCATAGTTTTAAACAAGATCAGGCAACTCGGCTCCAAAAAACTTGGCTTTAAGTTTTTTCAGCTGATCTCTATAATCGGCGGCTTTTTCAAACTCCAGATTTTTTGCGCTGTCGTGCATGGCTTTTTCTAGGCGCTTCATTTCTTTGGCAATTTGTTTTTCGCTTAAAGATTCATAGCTGGCTTGGTCTTGTAGCACTTTACGCTCACGCATGGCTTCATCTTTGTCGTACACGCCATCAATAATGTCTTTAATGCGTTTAGTGATGCCTTTGGGCACAATGCCATTCGCCTCATTAAACGCCATTTGCACGCTGCGCCTACGCTCGGTTTCATCCATGGCCGCTTTCATGCTGCGAGTGATTTTGTTGGCGTAAAAAATCACCTTGCCGTTTAAGTTACGCGCCGCGCGGCCTGACGTTTGAATCAGCGAACGTTCTGAGCGTAAAAAACCTTCTTTGTCTGCATCAAGCACTGCGACTAATGACACTTCAGGAATATCCAAACCTTCGCGCAACAAGTTAATGCCCACCAGCACATCAAATTCGCCTAGACGCAAATCTCGAATGATTTCAACGCGCTCAACGGTATCAATGTCGCTGTGTAAATAACGTACTTTTACGCCATGCTCGGTTAAGTAATCGGTAAGATCTTCAGACATACGTTTTGTTAGCGTGGTCACTAGCACGCGCTCGCCCACCGCTACGCGCAACTTAATTTCACCCAACAAGTCATCCACTTGCGTATCGGCTGGCTTGACTATAATTGGCGGATCTACCAAGCCAGTTGGCCGCGCGATCATTTCTACCACTTGCTGCTGATGCGTGGCTTCATACTCTGAAGGTGTGGCAGAGACAAATACGCATTGCCGCATAATATCTTCAAACTCTTCAAACTTGAGCGGGCGATTATCTAACGCTGACGGCAAACGCCAACCGTAATCGACCAAGTTCTCTTTACGCGACCGATCCCCTTTGTACATCGCGCCCACTTGCGGCACGGTGACGTGGCTTTCATCAATAATCATCAGCGCATTGTCTGGCAGGTAATCAATCAAAGTCGGTGGTGGATCACCCGGATTACGGCCAGACATATGGCGTGAATAGTTTTCAATGCCTTTGCAAAAGCCAATTTCGTTAAGCATTTCCAGGTCAAAACGGGTGCGCTGTTCAATACGGGCGGCTTCTACCAACTTGCCATTTTTAATATAAAAATCTACACGGTCTTTAAGTTCGTGTTTAATTCTTTCTACGGCTTTAATGGTGGTTTCACGCGGTGTTACATAATGGCTGGAAGGATAAACCGTGTAGCGTGGGATTTTATTGAAAATTTGCCCAGTCAGCGGGTCAAACAGGGTAATCGCTTCAACTTCATCGTCAAACATTGATATGCGCACGGCAGTTTCATTATTTTCAGCAGGAAACACATCAATCACATCGCCGCGTACTCTAAACGTACCGCGTGAAAAATCGAATTCATTGCGGTCATATTGCATACCAACCAAGCGTTCTATCATGTCGCGCTGGGCAATTTTTTCGCCCACCTGCACATGCAGCACCATGCCGTGATAATCACTTGGGTCGCCAATACCGTAGATTGCTGAAACAGTCGCCACAATAATGCTGTCTTCACGCTCTAACAACGCCTTAGTGGCTGATAGCCGCATCTGCTCTATGTGTTCGTTAATGCTGGAATCTTTTTCAATGAATAAATCACGCGACGGCACATAGGCTTCTGGCTGATAGTAATCGTAATATGATACGAAGTATTCAACTGAGTTATTCGGAAAAAACTCTCTAAATTCGCTATACAACTGTGCTGCAAGCGTTTTGTTGGGTGCCATCACAATGGCTGGGCGACCCGTACGGGCAATCACGTTAGCCATGGTGTAGGTTTTGCCCGAGCCAGTCACGCCTAATAATGTTTGAAACTTCAGCCCATCATTAATGCCTTGCGTCAGCTTGTCGATAGCCTGCGGTTGGTCGCCCGCCGGCTCAAAAGGCTGATATAACTGATATTGACTATTGGGAAAAGTGACAAACACGCTGTTCTTCATTGAAAATTGACGCATGATTTTAACAGTAATAAAGCGCTATCGCGAACATTCACTTTTAACATGGTTTCTTAGAACTTAGTTAGAACTTACTTAAATTATGGCAGTCACTGAAAGCACAACATTTAAGTTTCAATATTATTTAATTGGGGATTCAGATGCGTAGACTAATTCTGCTATTGGCATTACTTGGCATGACTAACGCCGCATTAGCGATTGATCAGCAAAAAGTATTAGCGGCCATGCAAACCATCGTCATGGTGCGGGGCTATAACGAAACTGGCGGCTTATCTTACGGCTCTGGCGTTGTGGTGGGCGAGAACAAAGTGATGACAAACTGCCATATCTTTCGTAGCACCAAACAACCTTGGGTTGCGCGTGGTGAAGATAGCTACACGATAGTTTCAGTGCAGGCTGATCGGTGGCATGACTTATGTTTATTAACCATGCAAAGCTTGCCGTTTACCCCTGCGCAATTAGCCAAAGGCCATGAACTAAGGCGTGGGCAGGAGGTATTGTCGATAGGCCACTCAAATGGCGTTCCCATACCATTGACCTCTGCAGGGGTCATTAAATCTACTTATCATTTTGAAGGCGGCCATATTATTAGAAGTAGCGCCCCTTTCCGCATGGGTGCCAGTGGTAGCGGCATTTTTGATATAGAAGGCAAGCTATTAGGTATTAACACGTTCAAAACGCCAGGCAAACCCGCCTACTTTTACTCGCTACCGATTGAATGGCTGGATAATTTAGAAAAACTTCCCGTTGAAACAGCGTTTCCCATTGTTGGCAAAGCTTTTTGGGAGGAAGACGATGATAAAAAACCGTTCTTTATGCAAATGGCTATTCCAGAAATCAATCAAGATTGGCCAAAGTTGGCGCAAGTTGCACAAAAATGGCTAGAAGCTGACCCCAGAAATTCTGACGCATGGTATGAGTTGGGTGCTGCACAGGAAAATTTAAATAAAATGGATGAAGCTAAAAGTGCTTACCAACAAGCGGTTAAGTTGGATGCCAGCAATACAGATGCATTATTTAGGCTGGGGGTCATCGCGCAATCGGTGGGCGATAAGGCAACCGTACATAGCGTCAGCCTAGCTATTGCCATAATGGATGTGAATTTAGCGCAAGAATACGGCCACTTGCTAGGCTGTGAGATGGAATGCTAGCGCCTTTAAAAATGCCTACGAACCATTTTAGATTTTAAGCAATGTTACAGAATTTTTCTGCACAAAAATAATAGCAAAACCCTAAAAATAGATGCCCTGAGAGGTAATAGCAGAGCGGCTCTCAGGGCATCTGTTTTATAATAAAAATCAAAGAACTTAATTTAAAAATCAGCCAAACCCACTCAAAAAAGGAATTTAAAATGGATCTAAAAATAAAAGTATTTGCGTTTTTAACCTTACTTTTCCCGCTTATTTCTAATGCTGCACAAGCTGAATACTTAAAGATTTACATGATGCAACCTAAAGATGCCATCTTACAAAAGTTGGATGGTGTGGATGATATGGACAGATACGTGAAAGAAATAGAAGTGAATATCAATAAAAAACTGTCTGAGATCAAAACAAACTCTAATGCATGGGGGTTTTTGGTGATTGCCGTACGTGACGATGGTAGGATTAAAGCGTGGCTTGATAGCGACGATGCCGTTTCTCAAGAGATAACTAATGCCATGATAACCGTAGCTGAAAGCACAAAAGGCTTTGCAGTTAAAACTGGAGCGGTTGTCTTTGCGCTAGGTTTTGGCGTTGATGGTGCGGCACTCCCTGTCGATAAAATGCCCTTTCCAAATGACTGGAAAAAATTAGCCAACTGCTCTAATGAAGACTGTCAGGAGAAAGATGCTGAAGCAATCGTACTAAAATATTGGCAATAATCAGTCAGTGCTAAGTGCATAGCACTAAAAAGCTACCTGGTGATGACAATACAAAGCATTCCTAAACAACGTTTTTATGCGTAAAATGTGAACCATTCAGTCGTTTGCAAAAAATTGTTTTAAGGAAGCATATTTTGTCATCATCAGCAGCTCAACAAGCCTCAGTTTTATCTAAACGCGTTCAATCAATTAAAGAATCCCCTACCCTTGCCATTACCGCAAAAGCTGGAAAATACAAGGCTGAAGGTCGACCCATCATAGGCTTAGCGGCAGGCGAGCCTGATTTTGATACGCCACAACACATTAAAGATGCGGCAAAGTTAGCCATTGACAATGGCTTTACTAAATACACACCAGTTGCTGGCATTCCTGGCCTTAAAAAAGCCATCGTCAATAAATTTAAAAATGAAAATGGTTTTGATTACAAGCTAAATGAAGTCATTGTTGGCGTCGGCGGCAAGCAAACCATATTCAATTTATGTTTAGCGGTACTTAATAAAGGTGATGAAGTCATCATCCCAGCGCCTTACTGGGTTTCATACGCAGACATTGCACTTGTCGCAGAAGCAACGCCTGTTGTCATTCAATGCGGCATCGAGCAAGGTTTTAAATTGCTACCAGCACAGCTAGAAGCGGCCATCACACCAAAAACAAAAATCTTTATGATTAACTCGCCGTCCAACCCTACTGGCACGGTGTATAGCTTAAATGAGCTGCAAGCTTTAGGCGAAGTGCTGCTCAAACATCCGCATGTGTTGGTCGCTACAGACGATATGTACGAACATGTGAATCTCACTGGCGATAAGTTTTACAATATATTAAACGCCACGCCAGCACTTAAAGATCGATGCATTGTACTTAATGGCGTTTCTAAAGCCTATTCAATGACAGGCTGGCGCATCGGCTATGCCGCAGGCCCCGCTTACATCATCAAAGCGATGGAAATTTTACAATCGCAATCAACCAGCAACGCCACTTCAATATCACAAGTAGCTGCACAAGCCGCATTAGAAGGCTCGCAAGATTGTATTACCCCAATGGTCACGGCGTTTAAAGAACGCCATAGCTACGTGGTTAATCGCTTCAACACAATACCAGGCTTAAACTGCCTAATGGCTGGCGGCGCGTTCTACGCATTTCCTGATGCACGAGATGCGATTGACACCTTATATAAAGCAGAAAAAATTCCAGCAGCCACTGATATGGCGCTTGCAGAGTACCTTCTTGAAAAGTTCGATGTCGCTGTAGTGCCCGGCTCTGCATTTGGAGCAGAAGGATATTTTAGAATCTCGTTCGCCACCTCAATGGAAAATCTTACCAACGCACTCGACCGTATCGAAAAAGCCCTTAAATAAAATCACCCTGCTTAAAATATGCAAAATCAACCAGTTATTAAAGTGATTGACACGGCACCATGTCGGTAGCCAAAGCAATGAATAAACGTGGAAAAGACACAATATCCAGCATGGAAATATAGGTAATTAACACATATCGTAGCCTTATAAATAGCGAGTGCATTAGTTAAAATTTAGTATCGAAATAAGTTTGACACATTGAGCGGAGTCAGTATAATGGCGGCTTCACGACATTTGTAAAATATTCCTCGATAGCTCAGTTGGTAGAGCAACGGACTGTTAATCCGTGTGTCCCTGGTTCGAGCCCAGGTCGAGGAGCCAGATACAGAGAGCCCTGCAGAGATGTGGGGCTTTTTCATTTCCGCTGAAAATTCCTTCATGTAGGCGTTGTGTAGGAAAATTTCATCAATGCCGGACGTTATCCGCTATGGCTAGAACCTAATAACAGAAACCACTCTGCACCCTTATTGTTTTTCAATTAGAATGAAACCTAGCCTTTCATACTAACTGTTAAAGCCCTGCCAACTATGTTCAAAAATACATGGATCACAAAAGCATACTCGGGCGAAGCTAAACTTTGGAAAGTCTTTTGGTTTGGCTATATAGGAACATTGTTACCAATAACCGTGCTCACTGGCCTAGCCAAAGAGGCTGTAGTAAAAACGCCGGCATCCATCTTTGCATTTGCAGCATTACTGGCCGTGTGGCTGTTTTATGCGTGGCTGGCATTATCACTGTGGAAATGCGCAGGCAACTCAAGCCACAGAGCCTATGCGCTACTTGGTCGGCTGTGGTCGATTGTCTTATGTATTTTCGTTTTATCGGCAGTGCAGCTTGCTTTCCAATTATCAAAAGCTTAATCCTAGTTGACTCAGTGAAATATCTAGCTCTTTAATCCTCAACTGGAATATTGTATTTTGAGCGAAGCAAAGTATTGAATTGCTCTAATATCCGGGCACACTCACGAGCCTGACCCTTTTCCCCACCACCTATACATAGCACCCAATTACATCCGGTCTTATCAGGGGCTTGAGCGTTAACCGGACCGATATAAATACTATTGCAAATATCAAGCTTTTTCGCTTCCAGCTTAAACAGATCCATTATCTCTTTTCTTGATTTTGTTACTCGATCAGCCATAAGATGAAACTCTCACAATTTTATAAGTAGCATACTGCAATTTTGTTGTTAATGCGCAGATTCATTGAGGTAACAAAAATGCAAATACTTACCATTCGTCAAAATAACACTTATAGATTTTTACCCCGTTCCACTTAAGATTAATTTAAGGAGTAACGCGGGGGTAACAGATGAAGGGAAACTGGGAGCAACTTGCTAGAAAGCGTTACCCAAACAAAAGGCTGCCGAAGTAGCCCTGTGGCTAAGCCAGGCCTTACACTAGCCCATCAATGGCTTCGTCATATTTCGCTTTGCGCGATGCAGCTAGTGCCATCAACTCTGCAACGCGATCGGCTCTATGCGCAATCGTAATTGGGGCACCTTCCGCTCCTGTCAATTCAATAGCCTGCTTATCGCCGTACTTCTTAGGAGCCATCTTGGATAGATACCACTTGCGCGTATCAACGCGAAGCCTTGATCTTGCGATAACATCCTGATCAGTGCGCACGTTGCCATTTTCGTCTATGTACGTGTCATTGCGGCCGTCGTCTGCAATTTCAAAAAGTTCGTCGGCCATTACATCAAGACCCACGTCTCTCGCTCGTGCATACTGCGCGGCGAAGCCTTCGACATCCTTGATCACCCAGTTTTGTACTGTGACACGTGAAGGCAGTATCTCGTCCTGGCATATTGCGCGGAGCGTTTTACCTTCTGCAAGGCGGTCGCAAATGATGGTCGCTATTTCTTGTGAAAAACTTGAGGGTCTAGCCATTTTAATACTCCTTAACTTTATATTTAGAACCGTACAGACGGATGCGATATGCGCAAATGTCTCGCACGGTCATCTTGCCAATTTCAAACTTTGCTGCAATCTTTGCGAAACTCATTCCCTCATTTCGGAGCTTGCGCACCTGCTCCGAAATGAGGGTACGTTTAATAGATTTCCCCCTACCTAAATGCCTTGCTCGTGCGTATTGCGCGGCAAACTCACTGTCTACCTTGAGCCATGCATAAACAGTTCTACTCGGAGGCATTACCTTATCTCTACAAATTATTTGATGCGGCTCACCTGCGGCAAGTCGCTCGCAAATAATGGTGGCTACTGCCTGAGTAAAAGTAGATTGTCTGGGCATACCGGTATTCTTTCTTAATTTTACAACTCCGACCATTAGCGCGTGCGATATGCGCACATATCGCACGCGGTAGTCCTTCCAATATCCATTTTAGCGGCGATCCCCCTAAAGCTCATTCCTTCGTCACGTAACTTACGCACCAGCTCAACTTCATGGTCAGTGAGAACGGCCTTTGGGTGCTTCTCACCTCGCTTTAATGTGTTGAGCCAATCCTGCCCATATATCCGCATCGCCTAAACCTCACCCAATGAATATCTGGCAATACTTTAGCTTACTTTTCTAGTTGCATACGTCCATGTTAGTGTGGCTCCTGATAGCCTAATATTGCCGCCGCAGGATTGCCCGTCTTACCGTCAGTCAAAGCATTAATGCCAGTGATTGAGCGATTGACTTGCGCGGCTGGTAAGCCAAACAGTGGGCCAACCAAGTTAATTGAAGCCTTGCGGAATGCGTCGTCGAACTCGCCTTGCTGCGTCTGCTGTACGAACTTCGTGGTATCTGCAATCACGCGTACACCCGCTGGGCCTTGGTAGCCATAATTACCATTGGTTAGTCCGAATGCATTCTTGCCGGCTTCGGCAAACTCTCTGACTACGACCATCTGCCCCATTAAAAAGCCTAGGCTTTCACCTAGCAGTGCTTTCGCTAGTGCTTCAAAATCCCAGTCATCGTCAGCATCCCCTGGAGTAAGTGCGTTCTTTAGGGCTAGGGTGAGCACTGGACCAGCTACATAGAGTAAAAGAAAGTCGGCGGCAAGCTTGGCCTTGTTTTTCTCAGTCATCGCTTTCATTACACCGAGATTAAACGATGTATTCATGAAAGAATAAAATACGGTGAACAGTTTCAACGCAGGACCGCCGCGCTCGATCTTGGATAAGTCTTTCGACATGCCACTCATTTGCGCCTCGATTACTGCCTGGTCTGCTAAAGACACCGCGCGCTCTTCAGCATTGCCTTGGCTAATCGCTTTCTCGTATGCGCCTAGCCATGTAGGCACATCGACCATTTGCTGGACGCGTGTCATCATGAAGTACGCCCCGTCTTGTAATGCACGCTTTGCGGCTGACTGATCCTGCACACTATTACGTAGCTCATTCAGCTCGCGGAACTGTGTACGGAACCTGTCAGCCATGAATTCAGACTGCTCGGTAACTTCACGCGTTGACTGGATAGGACTGGCCAGATATTTAGTGACGCCGCGCCCGATCCATTTGGCACCGACACGAACGATGGATTGATTAAAGCCGGTGATCTGAATGGCTGCGCTTAAAACATTGAATCCCAAGCCTGCGATACTCACGCCCTGGCGAAGCTTGCCCAGCACCATCTCGCCTGCGTTATCTGCGCCTCGTTCACCTTCGGCGATGTCTTGTATCCATGCCTTTAACTGACGTTTTACTTCTGGGCCGTAGTGATCACGGATCGCACTGTCGATCGTTGATGACCGCATCAAGCGATTCACATCGATTAGCCACTCATGCCAGGCTAAATCATGGATGACATCATTCACGCCTGAGTACACCCCGGCTAGTGTGTATAGCAAAGGGCGGCCGTTGACTTCATCGACGCGAGTCTTGGTAAAGCTGCGTCGTGTAGTAGCACTGGTGTAAGCGCCTTGCAGTTGACGTTTTGCGCCTTCTGCATCGACGTGCTCTTCTGCGCGCTGACTTGCATTTGGGTCGTACTTTATCGGGTAATACCCCCCACGATATTCACCATGTGCGGTATGAACCGCGGTTGCTTCTACCCAATTCGGTTCTTTACCATACACACGTCGCTCTTTAGCCGCAATCTGCGGACGATAAGTCTCGAAATGATCCCAGATCGCTTGCACGGCATCCCATTCGGCCTTAGTCAGTGAGTCGAGTACAGGTTGCACTTGCTGCGCTGTCCATCCTTCACCGCCTAGTAAGCGCTGATAGTTGCTCGCGTTGCCAGTATTCAATGCAATCGCAATGCGCGACTCACGATTCAAACTGCGATCGATGCTGGCAAAATATTGGCCTTTGCCACCCATCCTGCCCAGCTTAAATACCGGAGCAAGTATCTTGCTCAGTGCATTCGTAGCGTTGCCGCGTTCGTGAGTTTCAAAGTCCGCAGCCTCATTTGCACTGCGGATAAAGTATTCCCAAACAGGACCGCCGTCTTGTCCGCCATCCATAATGCGGGCCCAGATAGAGGCTTTTAAGTGCGAAGCCCAGAAGTTCTTCCAGCCTTGGATCGCACGTCCGGTGTTGGTTGTTGGTGTACGGGTATTGGCTTTCCGATCCCCGGCATTTTCTATGATGCTAGTGGTGATTATGTCTCTGATGGCCTCATAGGTGTGCTGGTCTTTTGCAGTAAGCAGTCTATTTTTAAGGCGACCTAGGTGATCGATCTGCTTCACTGAGTCCACTAGCCCCCGGAACGCTTCCAGTGACATGTCTTTATAGGACATGCGCAAGGCTTCGTTCATCAACTCTGGCGGAATGTCAGGCTCCAAGCCTTGGTCGCGTTGCTTATTCATCCATTCAAGTAGCGCGGTTCGCTTATCAATCGCTTTTAAGCTGACGCCCGTGCGCAAGTCAAAGCGCTCAAGCATCGCATCGATTTGATCTAGGTAGTCTACGTCAATTGATTTGCGTACGCCATCACTGCCAAACTTGCGCAGATAGGCCACGCCTTGGTCAATTTCATCACGTGCATTTAACGCGGCCTTAGTGGCGTAATTGTTCACCAGCTGATTGCGCTTCTCTGCTGCGGCCGTTTCAAGGTCGCTCTTACGCATCGCTGCTGCCGCATTCTTAGCGGCCTTGGCTTCTGCAACGGCGAACTGGTTAGGTTTGATGTTGCGCACCTTGATACGTGCGATCATGGCCGTGGCAAACTCGCGCGCAGCACTAGCTAAAGTGGCTTTTTTACCGGTTGCTTTCGCTAGTGCGTTTAATTCAGTGCTGATCATGCGCGCACGTACATCATTGTGAATGGCTTTATCAGCCGCCCGGCCTAGTGCTTCCGGACTGGACAAGTCGCCATGTCGTTCAAGCATCCGTGTATCGGTTGCATCCTCGACCGCTTGCTTGGGTGGCTGCGCATCAAGCAAAGCTTTCACTAGCTGATCCCCAGAACTAAAGCCGAACATTTCAGCAACGATGTCAGGATGCAGTCCGGTAGTGCTAGTCATGCGCAAGGTATTCAACCCAGTAACCGGTGATCCCTCCTTCGTGCCATACGTCTCAGCTAGTGCGCCACGGTCAAGTCGACCCGCCTTTAATGCGTCAGTATTAAGATCTGATCCTGGTATCGGGGCTTGATCCTGACTGTAATCGTATGCCTGGCTTACTTGCTTGTTACCGCGCGCCTGCTCACTGTATCGCTCTTCCAGATCACGTATATCGTGCTTGCCGTTTTTATCTACTGGCAGGTAGCCGCGTTCTGCTAACAGCTCGGCCATTGCATCCAATGCCAGGCCGCCATTCTTACGCAATACAGGCTTGCCGAACACACCTGATTGCGGGTTATCCCTAGAATCAACGCCCCATTCTGAGATGG
This sequence comes from uncultured Pseudomonadota bacterium, assembly GCA_903846555.1. Classification (GTDB taxonomy): domain Bacteria; phylum Pseudomonadota; class Gammaproteobacteria; order Burkholderiales; family Methylophilaceae; genus Methylotenera. The sequence goes on along the minus strand of CAINBI010000064.1, from coordinate 16,946 downwards.
CCGCGTCTTTGTTGATACCGCCAAGCTTGGCAATTGCAGTGAATAAGTTGTCCTGTGTCTCGTCCACCACATTCGGATCTGATTTTAAGCGAATGCCCGGCGTGAGTTTATCGTCTGCGGACAGTTTCGCAGTGAGGAATGTCCATGCGCGGTACACCGGCTGACTCATGATCTCAGATGTGACTTCACTGCGGACTTCACGACGCAGGCCGTCTGCCTCTTTCTGAAGCTTTTTAAGCTGCTTGGCCCGTGCATTACTCAGCCACTTCATATCTCTCAGCCCCCGGGATTGAAGCTCTGCTATCGCATCCTGTGTGGCTTGCGGATCAAGTCTTTGGTAGGCAGCGAACTCGTCAGGCGTCATGCCCGCCTGGTCTGCTGTCTCAAACAATGGCAGCATGCTGCGCGCTTGCTGTGAAAGCTTGATTTGCTCAGTAGATGCCAGCATTCTATCGAACACGCTGCGCACTTCTGACGTGAGAGTCTCGCCAGCATCGGACAAGTATTTGGATAAGTTGCGGTACACGTGCATAAACCAAGCGCGCATGCGCTGAAATAATGGCTGAAGCTCTATGCTAGGGGCCTTACCTTCGAAGAGGTAAGACTCGAAGCCTTCTGCCATTTTCTCATGGTAGGTGCGTTGCTCTTCGATAGTCATCGCATACCATTGATCCAGCTGCGCGTTTATGTTGCCTTGCAGACCGAACCAGTTAAACAGTGATCCTACATCGCTGAGTATCTCTTGCTCGCCTTCAGTAAACTGAGTGTTGCCCGAAAGTTGCGCCGCAAGATTAACGTCCATTTCTAAAAATGAATGGCCCAGCTCGTGCAAGAATGTCGAGAGATCTGCGTTTTTTAGAAGGGTGATTGTATTGCTTGATGGGGAGAAGCTCCCCCGGGTGTTGGTGTTAGCCTGGTAGAACCGTTTTTCTAGTTGAGTATTCGCTAGAGATTGATGTGCGAGCTGTGAAAGCCGTTCCAGGCTCCGTTCGTCCATCCCTGATATAAAGGTATGTGCGAGAGCTGCTCTTTCAAGCGTTGTGCGCCCGGCAGCAACGTCTCTTGCTCCCTTGGTTTTGGCGAGTTCTGCAAACTGTTTGTCTGTGTATTGTTTTCCACTTGATAGCTCTATAAATTGATGCTTATCAAAATCATAGGCTAGATCATCGAGTTTAGCAACACCACGGGCATTGGGAGATTTATGCGTTACTTCAGTACCAAAGCGAGACTCGGTAATATACGTACCGTTACGGATTGCTTTATAGGACGCAAGGAGCATTTGCTCAAGATTATATTCAGTATCGCCTGTCTTCCAGTCGAAGCCCAGCTCGTGCATCTGCTCTGGGTGCGGGGCGATATGATCAGTTGTGCCGAACTTCAAAGCGAGCGAGATCATGTTCTCTAAGCGGCGCATCTTACCCGTTGGCGTAATGCCTTCACGATCGCCTGAGAATACTTTGTTATTGTTGAAAGCCCAGTTGCCTACGGCAGCGTAGATACCAGAACCGCCGTAGCCTTTTTCCCAATTTAAAACATTGATCTCGACTTTGCCGTCCGGGTATACACTTACCGTGCCCTCTTGGTCGCGTAGCACTTTGCCCGTAGCATCCATCGGGAAAACTGTGTATTGTTCGTCGATACCTTCAGGTGCAATCGCTAAATCTACCTTGACCGTACCAGGTACGATGTCATCAAAGACTTGCTGCATGTCGGTAGCAGTAGACTTGCCATACTGGAATACCGCGTCATTTTCAGTAAGCGCTTTAAATAGTTTAGCGATGCCTTTTTGTTCGGGAGTTGACTGGCGCAGAATATTAGGGTCGTTAGGGTTGAAGTTGCCGTTGTTTTTAGTGGCAGATTTAACTTGTTTTGGGTCAAAGATGATCGCTTCAAAAGTGCCGTCTTTATTTGGCAGCACGACACCGTCAAACCCGCGGTGCTCTATTTCATCAAGCGAGAGCTGATCGTATTCTTTCCAGCCTGCCGGATTTTTAATATTGGCATATAGCGACATGATCGTACCGGTACCAGCGGCTCCGATTGCGCCGTCTTCGATGGCTTGCTTGTTAGATGTTACCCAGAAGACGCCCTGAGCGCCTTTCTTCATATTCACTTTAGTGAACGGTTTATCTGTGCCGTGATAAACGACTTGCGGATTGCCTTCAGGAGTAACAACCTTGCTATCAGCAAACCAAGTCTTGAAGTTATTTGTATCGGTCTGCAAGGCGCCATCTTGATTGTAGCTGTCGCCTAGTATTGATTCGCCATTTACTTTGAGTGGGCGAAGTTTATATAACTCTTCCGGGGTCATGCCCAGCTGCGCAGCTCGCACGGCAAAGTGGGCACCTGCGACCATTGCATTCGTGTCATTGACCTCGGACGTATATCTGCCAGTCTCGTTGAGTTGCCTTAATATTTCGTTTTGTACGGTGGCCGCAGATTCCTTGAAGGCTTCATCGCCAGTGTGCTCTTGCGTTACCTTGTCCAGCTCCGCGTTGAACTCTTCCTGGTAGGTTTGCTGGAAGTGCTCAGACTCGGCAAAGGTCATGCCGTTAGGGTCCAGCTTGATATGGTCGACGATCCCCTGGTTAAGTTGCGTGCCCGCGATGTGGGCCGTGTATTCGTCCAATGGAATACGCACACTACCGCCGGTGCTGATAGCTTCGTTAAACTGCTCGCGCACGGCAGGCGACACTTTTGCAAGTTGCTCAACGGCTCCGCTTTGTGCAAGCACATTCGCATCGATATAAACGTCTTGCACTGGACCATCTTGCGCAGCACTAGCAATGAATTGTTGAAAGGTAGCAGGATCACGCGCACGAAGTAAACTTTCGCTTGATAGCTTATCCAGTTGGGTGAGCGCGTCGCGGTGTTGTGTGGCTTGCTCGGCCTCGCGCTTTTTCTCTTCAAAGCGATTGGCCACGCCATGAATACCATTCAATGCGCCACCTGTTAAGCTGCCGACAAATAGCCCTTGCAATGCACTTTCTACCACGCCTTTACTCAGGCTTTGCGTTGGGTCTACGTTCGCTTTAAGGCTTGCGTTTTCGCCCAGTTGCTCGCCCGCACTTTGCACTAGCTCAGTCGAACCTTCATTGACCAGGCCTTTAGCCACACTTTTAACAATGCCGCCGCCTTCGCTGATGATCTTACCTAGAAAGTGTCCGCCTACGGCATTGACTGCAGCGTCCACAATGCCTGCAATAATGCCGGACTGTTCTGCGGTATCTGCTACCAGTTTGGCTTTTGCTGTCTCATGGGTATAGCCATTTGCAAGTAGTTCTTGGTATTTAGGTGACTGCGCAAGGTTTTCATCCGATACGGCTGCGGCATCCTGCGCGGTCTGGTTGGCTTGCTGGGCGTAGCCGATTGATCCTTCCGACGTTGCCCCCACCAAGGTTGCGGTCTTTGTTGCAGCGGCAATCGCTGCGCTCTTGGCTTCGGCAGTTGTCAAACCGGCAGCAATTGCTTGTGCGTCTGCTTCGGCAGCTGCGCCTCTTGTAAGGTAGATTGTTAAAGCTGTCGCGGCTGTAGTAGGTAGCGAGCGCAAAGCATCGCCGATTACTTTAACCGGGTGAAGGTATGCGGCCTTGTTTGGGTCGAGTGTTCGGTATTGTAAGTCGTTATATTGTTGCTTCGCAGAAGGCGAGATGTCTTCCATCGTCTGGTTGCTGCCCTCAGTCATCGCCTTGGCGAAGCGAGACAAGAACATAGACGGACTATTCATCTGCATATCTTGCAGTTTTTTAGGGTCGTTCTTATATAGTACGGCCGCGTCACCTTCACTCAACGTGAATGGTTGTACTGCATCAAGTAGCTTTGCGCCTGCGCCCATCAAGTCTAGCGTACCGGCTTTCAGGCTAGATCCTAGAAAATTGACGGCGCCTTCTACTTTAGAAAGGTTGCCCGTATCATCGTGCGCAACCGCAGCGAATGCCGGCTCCTGCATCTGTTTCGCCAGCTTAGGCGATGTCTTTACAATCTCATTCCAATGATCCTGATCAAGCTCATCCTGTAGTTGAGGCAAGTGGTCTGCTGCCAATAAGGCTTCTATCCCCTTATTTCGTCCAATCTTAATGCCTTGCGCCACTTGCTCTGGCTGGTATTCTTTTGCGGTAGGGAACGGATTTGCTAACACCCCATTGTCGCCATATATGTCACTCAATACTTTAGGATCTAATGCCATTATTTTTTACCTGCCTGATAGGCTTCTAAAACGTTTTCGGGAGTGACTTCGTAGCCATTAGCTTTAAGCGCGGTTTCAATGCGCTGCCGCAAGTTTGGGGGAATAGCTGGAACTGCGCGTGAGGCCGCGCCTTCGGGATCAAGGTGCGTTTCTGTTTTAACGTCACCATACGTAAAGCCAGCAAAAGTATTTCGGTAGCGCTTATCTACAAAAATAGAATCAACGATTTTTTTAACATCGGCGGTGTTGGCTTTCTCTCCGGTACGCGCTTGATACTCTTGTACCAAGGGCTCCAATACCTGCAATGCTTTAGCTTTAACTACGTCCTTGTCTGCTCTGGCCATCGCTGACACTTGCTTGCCATCGACGACCGTAGTCTCTAGGCGATTATTCAGATATTCAGAGGCAGACACTAATGTCGCTAGTTCTGGTGTGCGTTGTGGTTTACGCATTTGTGTTTGTAATTCTATGGCTGCATCCATATCGGTTGGCCGCATAGAACCATCTTTAACCATTGGCAAAAGCACTTGAGTCAAATCCGCATTACGCCACTTGTCAGGGTGCTGCAACATGTCATATTTGAGTTGTAGCCCATAGAGTTGTCTATCAACTCCATTATTGGCTAGTGATCGGGCGCGATCCGCTGCTGCATTTTGCTCGCCTCGTATCTCATCATTGTGAGCATCAAGCACTTTTGCTGCCTTAGCATAGTTATCAGGATTCACCATCAAAGGTTGAAGTACACGCAGCATCTCCGCCTTAGGAATGGATTTACCTTTAAGCGTATAGTCACCTATCAAAGTATTTACCGGTGCAAATTGAGCCTTTTCAGCTTCTGAATGTGCATTGTCAAATTCGCTTTTCTGATTCCGTAGCTCAGAGATCACAGCATTGCGATCCTCGCCTGTGAATTTCTCACGCGCGGCGGCTTCTGCCTGGCTGTACGTTATGCCGCCAGCTCTAACTTGCTCCATCAAGCCGTCGGCCCCTCTTTGCGTCTCCTGTAACCGGCCACTAAGCTCCAGCTTCTTTTCAAAAGCTACGTATTTAGTTGGATCGATACTGGCCTTATTGCCGAAGTAATAAGCTTTAGCATCGTCAAACTTGTTATTCTGAATAAGTTGATCTACCACACCACCGTGCAGCGCTGTTAACCCCTGTTGAACTGCCAGCTTAGTGGCCTCTGGCCCTTGTCCAGCAGACTTACTCTGGGATTGAATAATTAAAGTCACGCGATCAGTCGCATCTGGTGCAGTTCTCGGGTCAGTAATGGCACTATCTATTTGCGCACTGACATTGGCTTTCGCTTCATCGTCTACGGCTTGTTGCGTTTGCGCTGCGGCATGTGCCCCTATGTACGCTTGAAAGCCTGGCAGATGTTTATTGGCAATTGCGCGTAACGCATCCCCGACTCGTGCGTTAGGCGCATTCTTTACCGTGTCTTCGATAGTTTCTGAGGCGAACTTGTCTGCTTCTTCCGCCAGTCCGCCTGCATTTAGTCCTTTGCGACTTAATGAGTCGGTTTTGAATTTGTTAAATTTGGATAGAAGTATAGTTTCGCCTCGATTAACTAAGGCAGTGTCTTCTCTATCCTGGTATTTTTGCGCAACATCGCCAATCACTTGGCCTAACTTACCTATAGTATTAGGCCCAGCGAATAGATCAGGAGACGCGATGCTTTGCTGACGTACGCCTGGCAGTGCTTGAGCTTCGACTTGTTGCTGGTATTGTGGAATCGATGGCATGCTTATTTATTGCCCTTCCAATAATTGGTAGATTGAAAGGCGGGAGTCGGCGCGGGTGCTGTGCCTGCATAGCTATACCAACTAGAGGCAACTTTGCCAGCACCTGTTAATAAACTGGTTGCACCCGCCATAAGCGGGTTCTCATTATCTGCACGCATCTTAAGAAGCTCAGCATTTGACAGGTCATTATTGGCTTGCACTTTAGCTGCCCACACGTTTTTAGCGGTGTTGTCTTTGACCGTTAGTGCGTCTTGTTCCCCAAGATAAGCGGTGTCGGATAGGATATTAAGCGAAGTACCTTCAGACAAATCAATGCCTCGACTGGCTAGTGTTGCGCGCTGGGTGCCCATGATCGCTGCGGTCTTGCGTTGTTGGGCTATCAAATCCCCCTCACCGCGACGAGCTGCGTCTTGTGCATTCCACTCCGAAATCATCGCGTTATTTCGATTAACTGCGGCCTGATAGTTATAGGCGGCTTTAGATTGCGAGCTTTGTTGCATTGAGCTGTATGCGCCCATTACCGCGCTTATCCCCATTATTACTGCTGGCATTCCCATACTATGTACTCCCTACAGGATTGCGCAGCCATTCCCGCACGTCCCCAACGCGCCAGGCTTTACATTTGGGAGTTATTTTTATCGGCGCTGGGAATGATTTGGCGTCTATTAGCCGTTTAAGTGTGAGGCCAGAGAATGGCAATACCCCTGGAATTAGTTGAGATTGCCGAACAAAGCCTGATGCTGGCAGATCGTCAAAATTAACAGTATCGATGTGATTCATTATGTTTTTGCCCTAGATTTCATTTAATATCACTAGAGGGCTAGTGTATTCATAAGGTATCGTATCGTATATTTATTGAAGCATCCGTCCGCCCCCTAGGGCGTGTGCTTACCAGATGAAAGGTGGATATGTACGAGTTTTCAGCGTTGAATTTATGGTTGAGTTTTTTAATTACCTGGGCCGTGGTGCTTATACCTCCGGCAGTGATTAGGGCACTTAGAGATCAGCCGCTAGGGAATAAAGTCAGCATTGCTTTGTGCGTTGCCTTGTACTTTGGCAACATCATTATTTTTTCGATGCTTGGCAGCCAAAGTAAAAGCCATTTAGCGCTGCTATTAGGCGCTTGGTTTAGTTACTACATTTTGAGATGGCAAACTGAAGCCAGTGCAGCGCGTATGGTCGCTAGTCAGCGAAAAGCACTAGGGTATGATGAGTAAGGCGCGCTAGGCAATTGCCTATTATCTTGCGTTGAAGCGGTCGAAGCGATTGCGCAAAGCTTTCTTGCCCTGCAGCTCTTCCAGTGCTTCCTCTTCCGGGGTCATTGCCCGTTGCTCCGGCAATTCGATTTGTCTTTGAATGGCTATGTCGCATAAATGCGCTATGTGAAGAGGATGTTCAAGCGTAGCCCACGCAGGTAAAGGACGATTGAAAAACTTGATGTACTGAGACTGAAGCTTATTCGATGCCAATCCAGTTGCCAGGCTACAAGAATCCTTATTTGTATCAAGCGCGTTAATTTTGTAGCTACCTTTGCCATGGGGCTGCGCAAGAATTTTTGCAATTTCATCATTTAACTGATCATGGATGCTCATAGTATTGCTTACCTTTGCGGAATCAATTCAAGCCTTAAATCTTGTTAAGACTATAAAGCACCTAGAATCCAATTACCACAAATCAATCGACTTGCCAGCGATACTGGTTTACCAGGTGTCAAGTTGGTGGTGTATAAACCACTCCCGCGCGCGGCGCGTAATGGTAAACAAACTTGAGTTATATGTCAGGGTGAAAAATCCATTTACCCGTTGAGGTTTCGACTATCCTAGAGCAATTTACACATTACATCATGCAAAACGCTGCCTGTTTCTCACATAGGGCTTTGCACGTAGTTTTTTGCGAGTTAGTACCTAAAAGGTAACTTCTTGGACATCACGGCATCACTTGTTATAGACAAGTGATGTGCGGCGATGCCCAAATTCAGTTTTGTTGGGCATCATGGTTTTATAATGATGCCCTTGCATGATGCCCATGATGCCCGTATTTTCTGAGAGTTCGTCATTTTTAACGTGTTGCACAGCAATTATTCCGAATCCAAGATTGTTAAAGTGTCATTGGTTTCGAGCGCATAAATAGCATCGTCGCCTTCATAAAATTTCTTAAGAGAACGCCTTATCCTGTCTCTTTTAGCTTTAATCTGCCCCGATTCTGTTATCTCTGGAAAACTGAGCATCACTAAATCAACAACTGCGCTGCGCTCAATGCCTGCGGTCTGAGCCATGCCGATCTCACTCATTACATTGAGAATGACTTGCTCGTTCTTACCTAGCTTGCGCGTTGAACCTTGCACGGGCACTGAAGCCTCAACCACTACGCAACTGGACACTTGGTCGCCGTCGGCATCCTCGCCTATATTGACCACGTTGAGATCGAAACCCCATGCCTCGAAGTCCGCACCATCTTTCTGCTTAGTAGTGCGCAATGCACGGCCAAAAGCAGATCGTGTCACTTCCAGCTCAACGTCAGCCGCAGCGCGCATGCCTGACCATCCCCTGGCGCCTTTGCTTGAGTCCTTGCCTGAGTGATGCACTAGCAAGACCATAGCATCCGTAGCCTTATGAATACCTTTGCAGTGAGCGAGGGCCTTGCCCATGTCCTCGGACGCATTCTCATTAGCGCCAGCCATGGATTGTGCGAGGGTATCAAAGACCACGAGCGCAGGTGGCTCACCTGAAGCAAGTAGCGATTTGCTCAAATCAAGCGCGTCTTCTTTGAGTAGCAGGTTCGGCGTAGCATCAAGAATATCTAGCGGTATCGTCCTAAGATCGAGACCATGGTAAATGCCGTAAGCGAGCAAGCGATTACGAAAGCCTGCAGCCCCCTCTGCAACGATATAGGCGACACGGCCTTGCTTTGTTCTTTTGCCCCGCCATGGATGGCCGAGCGCAATAGCAATGCACATATCAAGGGTGATAAAGGACTTGCCGGAGCCAGACTCACCGAAGAGCACGCCAAGCGTTGCTCTGGGGAGGACGCCTTTGATCATGTACGTGTGCGAAGTTTTAACTGCGAACTGCGACACATGCTCAAACTTGAAACGAAGCTCTTTAACTGCAATATCTTTGCTTTCGCTAGTGATACTCGCTGAAGCCTCCTGTATCGCGTCTAAATCTGCAAAGCCTTCCATCGATACTGCATTAAGGTTGATCGAAGCGCCGTTTGCCTTTGCCATTTGTACCAGGCTATTAATTGTTATTGCTGGGCCTGAATTTCTGCCGAAGGTCTCCCAGCGTCCAGATAGATCACCAGGGTATTTGCTTCCGCCTCGACTCCACTGATCCCATAGATTAAAGCCTTCTCCCCTAGTCTCATGGTGAATGGCCATTCCGATTTTTAACCAGTCAGCATGGCCCATATCAGGATCGAGCACACTGAGCATTTCGAGTATCAATTCACGTGACACGCCTTTAGGTTCTTGCGCAGCAATGACAATATCTGATGCACTGCCAAATCGTTTTGTGATTAGCTGCTGCAGCTCGGTAGAGGCGTCGCCTATGGTATCGGTATTGCCGAGCATGTCCGTCAGTTCAGTAGCGTTGCCAGTATAGGTCACATATCCTTTGGTTGAGAATAACTCGATACCGAACTGGTCTGCGGTCGCAGGCGATTTTTCATTTGTGCCGCGCAGATCGCCTTTCACATAAAGATGTATGCCTGTGCCACTTGGGGAATATTCTGCATAGGTGCCCATCGTCAATGCCTCGACAACTGGATTCAATTGACCATCTGTTACGCACCTATCGAAATCTATTACTGTAAAATCAGAATCCATACAGGCGTGCCCGATGCCAGACATGCCTCGCTTCGCGGCCGCGGCGCGAGCGGCTTCAAATGTCACCAGCTGCTGTCGGTCTTCAAGGCGACCTTGAACTCCGGAGCGACGCGCACCATTAGAGTAGTAAGGCACCTTGCGCGGTTTATCTGCTGTAGTGCGGCCAGGCTCTAACTTCCACATAAGCCAAATAGGTAGATCAGCTAGGAATGCAGGCGCCTTGATATTGTTAAGGCGTGGGGTTATTTTGGTGACGGTATTCATTGCAGTCTTCCTAGGTATTGATTTAGATCCACGACGGAAACTGATTCCATAAGCATTGATACTTCTAGCTCAGAAACGCTTTCATTTTTTACTAAGCGAGATCGAAGGGCCTCAAACTGAACGCAATTTTCTTTTAATATTTGCATAGACAGTGCCGCAAGTCTCACGCAATAGGTGTTTAAAGGCACCTTAAATAAGTAGTCTAATAGAACCGAACAAACACCACTACGGTACACGTCCGGCAAAGATGATGCTGGATGGTAAAGGCCATTGAACGCCTCACCTCCAACACCGGCTTCATAATGTAATGCAGCCTTAACGAGCGTAAGGGGGTCAGTGTCTTGACTAATTGGTTTAAGCAAATAATCAGCATCCCAATCAACGAAAACAGACCAATAATTTGAACCTACTTGGTCACGTTCCCCAATATCGCAGGCCCTTGGTTTTTCACCCATTGCTGCTGAAACAACCAGATAGCCAGCCATTCGTGCCGCCGCGTGTTGCTTAGTGCTAATTGCTTGGCCAAACTGCGCGTATCGTTGTGCCATTATTACTTCAAGCGTAGTTAGATGTTTGCCAGTCAAGATAGCTGAGGCGCTGGGCACTAGCGGCGGTGGTAAATCTTTTATTGAAGGGATCATTTTCTAGCCTCTCTACAACGTATCGCGGGCTCTAATACCATAGGTTTTTCGTAAGCTTCCCACGCATCTAAACTGTCAAAATAGATGTGTTGCCCGGAGCGTCCTGCGAAGGGCAGAAAGACACTACCGTTTGGTAAAAGTTGGCTTGACAGCGGTGATTCCGGGCCTGCCATAGTGATAGGTATCGGTAAGCCATGATAGGCATGCTCTTTATCCCGAACAATTCCCCAAAGGATTACCGGTACTTTTTCAGTAAGAATGATCAACTCTCCGTCTTCAGTAATAGCTTTTACTTCAACAATATAATGACCTGAGTTGGCGGGGGATAAGATGGATACATCAGGGAAGCTCATGTTATTTTCCCCTCGCAGATTCGATCTCGGCCTTCAAGGCATCAAGCCAGGCTTCGATACTTTCATAGATAACAGCCTCGCCTGGGCAATACGATAAAACCGTGCCATCAGGATAAAGCAAGGTATAGGCACCCTCGTCATGTTCCGGCTCGCCCGTTGCGGATACTGGTACAAGTTGGGATGTCAGCATTGACCACTGCAAGCCGATTGCTGGATCGGTGAAGTATTTGCACTGCTCATTCTCCAAAGCGAATGAGAGAATGTAATGCCCAGGATCAAGTGGTATAAAGCGAGTAGGAGTCGGCATTTTAAATACTCCCTTCCGTCAATAATTTTTTTAGGTCGCTAACTAGCCAGGCTAGGCGGCCATTGATACGCAAAGGGCGAATAGGACCGTCTTCAAGACATGCCCAGCGATATAGAGTTTGTGGTTTACGATTGATTAAAGGCGCTGCGTCTTTTGTAGAGAGAACTTCAGGAAGCGTTGCGTTTTGAGTAGTGTTGTTCATTTAGGATTCACTTTCCCGCATATTGCGGTGTTTACAGTGTTTCCTAATGTATGCGCGTTATTGCTTTTGCCCGATAGATAACGTCCTTATGGAGACTAACAACGGTGTACAGAGCCTAACAGCGGTTTTTAAACTTAGCAGATCGTAACCGATTACCAAGACTCTTTAGAGTCACATGATTAATGCCAGTAGACGTACTTGCGTCCAAATACTTAACCCCCTCTTCATCAACGCCGGCCAAAGGTGCAATGTAGCCGGGTAAGCCCCGGGGAACCTGCGCTATTATTTTAAGAGCTTCAAACACACTAACATTCACTTTAGTGTTTATCGCGCTTCCTAAAGCTGCATAGATAGCATCATCTAAAGGATCAGCTCTTGTCTTAATTTTATGCGTCTGAATAGGGGGGCCATTCCTTAGAGAAGTAGGCTCCGCAGCATATTGTGAGGCAGGCTGCGCTGGCCCCCACGGAAACTCTTTGGGTAGATCCACGTTGTGATTGACCGCCCACTGATGGAACTCCTCACACTTAACATAGCGCTCATCAATCGGCGCCGTGTCATTGGAGTTGGTAAAGGGAATGTCGTTTGTACTATTGGCAATAGAGAGCACAATGCGCCTTTGCTTTTCAAACCCCTGGTAAAGATGAATAGTAGAAGCATAGCTTGGGTAGTTTGAACTACCGGGCCTTCCGTGCTTTCCTAGCTCTTCCGGATCTAGGTTGATACTAAGAGCGATCAGCTCCCAAAGCGGTAGCGCCGACAAATTGGCATAATGCTGAAAGCATGGTTTATATGGACTTCTTAAATCTTTAGGCATCAATCACTCCTTTAAGCGATCACCTTAAATTAGAGAAACTGCGCCGGTCAGGTAAAGGTATCCTGAGTTTCGCTCCGTCGAGCTAGGCGCAGCTTTAATCGGTAAATCAGTAGATAGACACTAAACGTCCGCCGAACGCTTCTGGTTCTGTACGATAAATGTCTTTAACTTTGCCAACAACTTTAATGCTGCTCAATGTTTTCAAGCTAATAGGATGACTCCCAGTTTCATCGCGCATTCGAAGGTCTGGCATACGTTGAAAGAACCCATAGCCAATCCACCCATCGTCAAGCGTAATGATATAAAGACCTTCGGTTAAATCGGTCGATGTAAAATCAACTCGAAGCAAATCACCTGGTTTAATATTTGCCGTAATATCTGAGGTATTTGCTACAACGATAGCATTATTTCTTTCACGTTGCGGATCACTGAATAGAGCGGCTCCAAGACTTAGGTTGAAATTGTTTAGCTTAATTTCTTGAGTGGTCAAATTAGACATGACTAGCCTCCTTTGCAAAGGAGGTATTTTCTCCGTACAGCACTCTATCTAGCTGAGCAGACACGTAAAGCACTTTTACACCCTGTATTTCTGCGGCATCCGCTGCCATCTCACCGAAGGCAATTGCCTCTGAGTGAGGTAAGCCGCTTTTTAATTTAATATATTCAGGCCCATTAACACCGTCTATCTGAAGGCCGACGGTAAAGGTTGACTCAGGTACGAAGGGCAATCTTTTTACGTTCCAGCCGATAACCCTTTTATCAGTGTCGAATACTTCTCGGCCAGTAAGTACGGCTTCTTTCAAAATTAACGATGACGCCAGTTGATGCTCACTGCCATCGTTATGTACCATAACGGGGACGTAATGATAAGGTGCGACAAAATCCTGACTGTCTAGTGTTTCTGTATAATTGGTAGTAGCCATGCGGTGATACTCCTAGTAAGTATTGCTATATGGTTAGGCGATGCTGGTATCCCTCAGAAAGCTACCAGCGTTGCCGCTTTTGCCTGAGACCGTCAGGCGGCGGTTAAACCTTTACGCTGCCATTAAGCCGTTGCAACGCTTCGCTCTATAACTTCCGAAACCCAAGTGTTAAGGCTCTTACCTTTGGTCTCAGCCGCTATTGCAGCTCGTGCATGCAACTCAGGCTTTAAGCGCAACCTGAATTGTCCTGAATATGGGTGATTAGGCTCACGGCCTAACTTTGCACAAGTCGCCAAATAATCATCTACAGCTTCTTCAAATGCGGCGCGAAGTTCTGCAACACTTTCGCCATGAAAGCCAACTGCATCACGTATGCCAGCGATATGCCCGACAAAGCACTCATCATCTTCGCTATATTCAACACGGGCAGCGTAGCCCTTATGTGTCATTGTATTCATGGTTTTACTCCTAAACTTTCTATAAATTGTCTTGCATCACGCACTTGGTACGGCTTTGCTTCTTTTGCCGGGTGCGGCCTATGAAAGGTTGCAATCAAGCCATCCTTTTCAAACCTTACCCTTGAACCGTTGCCTTCAATCACTTGGCAACCGATGGTAACTAGCAGCGCTTCGATACGACGCCATTCAAGAGACTTCGATACTGGATTAGTGAAGATAGCCTCTAGGGTCTTTTTGTGCGTTGCATTCATGTTTTATATGGTATCAGATAGTGGAACCGTGTCAACGGGTATTTAGTATTATTTTACAAGCGCTAAACGTGATGATGATTCTACAAGCTTAGGCTGTTCGATGCCTGCCTGGTCTAATATCCAGCGCTCGATCTCAATATGCTTATCTCTTAGGCGGCTGATAGTTCTAACCTTATAGTGCGCTTCCGTAGTATCACCGCTCTTCGGTTTATGCCCCATGATCTGCTTAATAACACCATCGGAAACATCGGCCTCTTCGCCCATAGTTGCAAAGCTACGTCTTAAATCATGCGCCGCCAAATGTTCAAGCCCTTCACGCTTCAATGCCTCCGTGTACATACGATGCGTCGGTGAAACAATATAACCACGTGATCCGCTAGAAGGGAATACATATTCACTTAATTGCTCTTTGGTTTTACTGCGATGATTGCGCGCCGCCAACATTGATTTAAGCTCAGCTTTTAGGTCAGTAAGAAGTATAGCAACATAAGGCGTAAGCGGTATGGTGCGCAGTCTTGAGTCATCAACCTTGTCTTTGATCTCAATTGCTTTGTTTTTAAAGTCTACCTTATTCCACTGCAGCTCGGCCAGCTCCTCACGGCGCGCACCAGTCAATAGTAATACTTGCAAATAGACTTGTTGCACCTGTGACGGTAAAGATTTCACCGCCTTAAACCAGCTTGCTAACTGCTCCCGCTGCAATGAAACTTTGCGGGGCAATACCTTGGGCACATTCGATTTAATTTTCTTTGTGGCCAGCAAGTCCTCAACAACTAAGTCTTTATAAATATCATGCTCCGATAGCCAATTGTAAAAGGCTCTTAGCAATCGATAAGCCAGCGCAGTTTGTGTAGGTCGGCCCTGGCTGTTATCTTGCAGCCATTTTGTAATAACCGTTTGATTGAGTTGCTTGAAGTTAAGCACCAGTAGCGGCCTAAGTAAGCCCTCTTGAGTTAATCCTGCCCCTCTCTTGCGCTTCTCACCACCAACAACCGACATTTTCATGTGATCATCAATATGGCGCTGGCCCCAGGGCTCTCTAATTTTAGCAGTGTTCTCTTGGATATATTCTTCCCATGGAACAAGCAAGGTATCATTCATAGACTTTTCGCGCACCTGGCGCGCTTCATGCAGCACCAGCTTATCTACTTTCAATTGGCGAGGATCAATAGCCTTGTCAGTATTTGATTTAAGCTCGGTAGCAATGACTTGGGCCTGAGAGATTGAGTAACTGCGATCATCACCGATCGTAATGCGCAAAGTCTTGCCATTGAAGCGGGTTTCAAAGATGTATGACTTTGCACCGGCTTTTGTTACGCGCAATCCTAAGCCTGGTGTTTTAGCATCCCAGTAGATTGTTTGTTGTTTGCCCTCAGCGCATTTAAAAGCGGCAATTCGACCTGCCGTGAAATTCTCTTTTTTCATCGCTTTTAAATCCGTGTAGGCACTGTGTAGGCAAATTATAGCAATATAACGGAAACAAAATCAATAACATATTACACAGGATTATTTGTAATTATTTGTATTTATTATATTATTTTTTAAATTCAATAAAGAGGAAAAGTAATCAATAGGTAGTTTTAGCGGACTGTTAATCCGTGTGTCCCTGGTTCGAGCCCAGGTCGAGGAGCCAGATACTATAAGGGGTTAAGCTGAAATGCTTAACCCCTTTTTGTTTAAAGTGTCCACAAAGTGTCCACCGATTTACTCAGTCATTGGTTTAAACTTCAAAACGTCTTTTAAATGATCTGGTGATAAATGGGCATATCGCATCGTTATTTTCAAATCACCGTGATCCAGCACTTTTTGCAAGGTAATGATATTGCCACCATTTTGCATGAAATGACTTGCGAACGTATGCCGCATCACATGCGTTGCCTGCCCTGGTGGCAACTTAATATTGCATGCATCAATTGAACGATAAAATGTCGACCTGCAATTAGAAAAAGGTATATTGCTCTTGATAAGCGAAGCTAGGTTATCTGAGATTGGAATATACCTAGGCTTATTGTTCTTGGTGTGCTTTGATGGAAGCACTAAATACCCATCTCTTACCTGACTTAATGCAATTTTAGACCCCTCACCCCATCGAGCGCCTGTTTCAAAGCTCACGCGACATAATGCATAAGCAGACTCACTCCTCCCTCTAATCTCAGACAAAAAATCTTTAATCTCAGGATTACTTAGGAAATGCATCTCTTCCTGAATTACTTTGAGCTTTTTGATACTCACCGGTGATAATCCAACATGTCGAAGCACACTATTAATATAAACAATCTCCTTGTTAGCAGTTTCTGACGACCGGCACGATGCTCTTCCCATAACAGCATCAGTGTCATGCCTTTACGGCGTAGCTCTTGGTGAATTCTGCCATAGTCAGGCTGACTATAGACAGCTGGTTTCTTGGGTGCGACTAATAACTGCCGCTCAAGCGTGGCTTCATCCTGATCTTGTATGGCAGACCAATCTAGGCCGGCGATGGCGGCAAGCCCAACATACTTGGTGACGACGCCTTTGGAAACGCCTAAAGCTGCAGCGATTTGTGCGTGTGAGAGCTTGGCTTCAAGCTTCAGGCGCAGGACTTCTTTTATTTTACGCATAGTAATCCTTAGTACGGGCATACAGTCTCCAGACAAAAAAGTCTGGAAGCGTACCCGCTTAGGTGGCTAATATGCGTAATATCATTTCAATGTGATTGTTGGTCATGATGGCATCGTGACCGCTGATTATGGTCTTACCCCAAAATCGGTCACGTTAGACCGTTTTGGCTGGTCACGATAGACCATAATCACTGGTCACGATAGACCGTTTTAGTTGGTCACGATGGGCCATAATACCCACTTAGCACCAAAGGAATTTTTAACTAGGTAGTAGAAGCGTGCCGAGCGTTGAATGACGGGGGTAATAAATCAGCGTCTCCCTACTGGAAAATCTGGGTTTAACGCTGGGCTGTCGCTTGGTAGGTAGAATAAT
>CAINBI010000063.1 GCA_903846555.1 uncultured Pseudomonadota bacterium | reverse complement strand
TAATCCACAGTAATTATGCGTTAGGTAATGAATCTTTTCCACAGCAAGTTGAATTGGCATTGGGGTGCAAAGTAACAGCAGGTAAAGCAGGCAGACCGAGAAAATATGAGGATTAATTGTGTTACGTCCCCTATTGTTTTTATGGTTACGTTTCTGGATGAGAACTAACTAAAGTCAGAATTCTTAACCCATTTGAAAAAGTTAAACAAACACATGACTAAACATAAATTTTTTAAAACTATATTAACACTAATGTGTTTGGTTTTGATGATCTGCAATTCTGATGCGGGCGCAAATGATAACAACAGAAATATAAAGGCAATAAGCATGTACAACTGGATAGGCAATATGACCACCTGCCCCAAGATAGACCCAAACCATTATCCCAAACCCAGCCTGGAAGCACAGGCGATATTCAAAAAAGCACTTGATGCTGACAATGCCAGACCCAAAACCCTGTCGCAGGAAGAAATCGTCACGCTTTACCAACAGGCTGCAAAGCTTGGAGATTACCTTGCCATGCACAATCTGGCATTCAGTTACTATATTGGAGATGGCGTTGAAGAGGACGAACAACAAGCTCTTTACTGGTTTAAAGAGATTGAAAAGCTGGGCGTCCCCACAGGCTATGCCGATATGGCACTGGTGTACCGCAAAGGTATAGGTGTAGCCATTGATCCTATTAAATCCAATGAATACATGATTAAGGCAGCTCAGGCAGGCAATGTAGATTCGCAGTATTATCTTGGGCATGACTTATATGCTTTGCAGCAGGAAAACAAAAAATATCTGGAATACGCCTTAAAGCTTTGGAAGTGTGCGGCTGAGCAGGGGCATAAGGATGCGAGTTTTTTTCTGGCGACCCATTATGAAAGCAATGATCAGCTCCGTGAAGCCTACCGCTATTATGTTCTGGGTGCAAAAGCTGGAAGCAGTAATTGTTTGTTGTCACTATCAGATGCTTATGGGCATTTAGCACAATCCCCGACTTTTAATCTGGTAAAAGATGATGCCCGCGCCCAATGTTTATATGAACTGAATAAAAAACTAAGAACCAACCCCGACCTTACTTTCCCCAACCTCGATGAACTTTGCCCTGGATCAGTTCCTCAGCCCAATGAAATGAAATAATGGCAGCCCGCGTAGGGCGTACCCGCCTGCGGTATACCGCAATAGGGGACGTAACACAATTAAATTGTATAGTCCTTTCAGTATTGGGGACAGACCACGATTAAATGCAAAATTTATCCAAAATTAACAACAGGGATGTAACACAATTAAATTGTATAATCCTTTAATCCACAGTAATTATGCGTTAGGTAATGAAGCTTTTGCACAGCAAGTTGAATTGGCATTGGGGTGCAAAGTAACAGCAGGTAAAGCAGGCAGACCGAGAAAAGATGAGGATTAATTGTGTTACGTCCCCTATTGTTTTTGCTTGTTTGGCTGATAATCAATGGGGTCAGTCTCGATTGATTTCCTCTAACCAAGCGGTTATGCTCTCTTCTCATTCATTGCAAAGAACCAATCATCGTTATGGCACGTCTTCCTCGCTTTGTATTGGTCGGGCATCCTCAGCACGTTATCATTCGCGGCAATAATCGTGAACCTGTGTTTAATGCCGATGAAGACTACCGCTTCTTTTTAGACAAACTCACCGATGCCGCTAGAAAGCACCAATGCGACATCCACGCCTACGTGTTGATGACCAACCATATTCACCTGCTTGCCACGCCAAACAAAGTGGACGGCATCTCAAAAATGATGCAAATGCTGGGGCGATATTATGTGCAATACTACAATTACGCCAACAAGCGCAGCGGCACCTTATGGGAGGGGCGCTACAAAGCCAGTTTAATCGATAGTGATACTTACGCTTTGCTATGTTATCGTTATATTGAGCTTAACCCAGTGCGGGCAAATATGGTACAACATCCATCAGAATACCCTTGGAGCAGCTACCGCACTAACGCACTAGGTCAGGATGATGCACTCATCACGCCACATGGTATGTATGATGCACTTGGGCAAGATGAGGTGATGAGACAATCCCAATATCGTAGCTTGTTTGCGGGGCAGATAGACGAAATAAGTTTAGCGCAAATGCGCGAGGCAACAAACAAAGCATGGGTGTTGGGTAGTGAGCATTTTAAACAAAAAATTGCTGATCAACTTAACCGCAGAAGTGGTAAGTTGGCAAAAGGTGGGGATAGAAAGTCTGATGAGTATCAAAAACAGAAAATCAATCGAGACTGACCCCATTGATTTTCCGCCACAAGTGGCGGGGAATTCAACCCGAAGAGATTCAACACGCACAGGTGGTCAGTTTTAAATGCGCGTCAATACTTCTTGGTTTTATTGCTTCTATATAGCCACCGCTGGATCCAAAAATATTAATTGCAAATTCAACGATGGCATAGTTTTTGTTAAGCCAATCGGCGTATGCATTACTGAACTAGTGGAATGCCACCAGCAAGTTCATACTTGACTAATGCACGAATTTTGTTTTCAATCTGCATGTAACGAGCCGCTTTAACACCACCGACTACAGCATCAATCTTTGGCAAGTAAGTACGTTTAAGTTTAAGTTCGGCTTCTTCAACGGCTAATGCATCGATAGTTAATTTTTTAGCAACTTCGTTTGTCATTTCAATGTTGTTATAGGCTTCAGCATAATTCTTAACCACATCACCAAGTTGCATATTTACTTTTTTGAGATCGTTTTGGTAAGCATCATAAATTGGCCAAAAGTTTTCAGCTTCAGTATCAGTTAATTTCATGTTGGCTGCCACGACTAATTTTTTGTCAGCTTTGATTTTGTCGCGCAATATTTCCATATTCATGGTATTGGCATCCTGCGCAATAACAGGTAAAGCCAGAGATATTGATAAAACCACTAATACAACTCGTAATAAATTCATTTTTATTCTTTCTGAGGGTCGATTTTGAAGTGCTAAGCCTACATCTATTGCTTGACCATGTCAAACCTTAGCCTCTTCCAATATGAAATGAGTCTGAAAGTGTTATGTATTTCCACCAAGAAATGCGTCTGAATTGAATAGATAAGTTCTAAATCGGTCATGATGCGAGGCATGGTGATCAATATGGAAGAAGCG
>CAINBI010000062.1 GCA_903846555.1 uncultured Pseudomonadota bacterium | reverse complement strand
GCGGCTAAACACCAGTTGTGCGCCATCTTCTCCGGCAAAAGTCGGGCGTGCCAGCCATGCTGGTTCTATCGTGTTGTCGCGCGTGGTAATTGGTCGATTGACGCTCTGCTTAATATCTAGCTCAAACCGGTCAAAAAATAAAATGAGCTGCTGCCATTTATCATCTTCAATTTGCACCCGTTCTTTGGTTTGAATCAGGCTACTGATGCCCTTGTAGCCAATAATCGAAAGCACGGCAAAAATTGATAGCGCAACAATCACTTCAATGAGCGTAAAGCCGAGTTTTTTTTGTTTTTGCATGTTTATTGCACAGGCTCTAGCGGTTTGGTTTCTTGAGGCTTGGTTTCTTGAGGCTTGGTTTTGGGTGGAGTGACTTCTGGCGGCTTGATTTCTTGCGTGAGAAAGCCAACTAGCCTTCTTACGATAAAGCTGGCATCTTCTGCGGCGTACACTTCAACCACCACTTTGCGAAATGCTGGATTAGGCGTATCGGTAATTTCTTCTTTCCATGTCATGGCAATGCCAGCCTGAATTTCATCGCCAGTTAATTTTCTAGGTGCAAGCCAGTCATGCTTGGCTTTGTGTAGCTCAAGCCGATTTTGTGCGATTAGGTCAGCAACCACGCGGCGCTTTAACTCTGCGCTAGAATCAATGGCATGGCCAGCGGCGCGGCTAGCAGCGGCAAGTGTTACCGCTATAATCGCCATTGCGACTAAAACTTCTATCAGGGTAAATCCCGTTGATTTAAAGTGACTGGTTTTAGTTCTTGCTTCGTTCCGATGATATTTGAAGGCCGTTCGCATTGAGCTTGTCGAAATGTGAGTAGATTCAACGCCTTCGACAGGCTCAGGCCGAACGGAGGTAGAGGCATCATCGTGCCGCATCAATAGACCGCTTATAAGCTGATTATGTGTTAAACCTGCCACGCTCATAATATTGGCGCCCCAGCTAAGTCAGGGTTTAATATTTCAACTTTACCCAGAATATTACCTCGAACAATTCGCCTTGTTTTGCCTGTAGTCAGTTCGATCTGAAATGGTGATTGAATGCCAGAGGGTGAAAGTGCGATTAAACTATTGGTGCTAACCGTTGCTTGCTGGTTGTTAGCAGAGCCAATCCGCAGGCCTTCTGGCAAATACCGCTCGCGCAACACTTCGTCTGTGGTGATAGGCTGCCAGATGTTTTTGTTCTCATCGCGTTGCAAAAACCGATAGCCAGCGGCGGTTGGGCGCCATGCCAGCCATTGTCCTTGGCTGCTTGCGGCATCAGCGGCATATTCCATCAGCGCGACTAGGCGCATAGATTCTTCTTTAAGCACATCCTCGTCACTTTTCATTAAATTTGGGGTGACTAAACCCAATGAAATGCCAACGATGACCAACACTACCATCAACTCAAGTAGCGTAAAGCCGCTGGTTAGCCGCTTGGATTGCTTAAGCCTAGTCTGCCAAAGTCTGGACTGCCAAAACCTAGTCTGCCAAATGCCAGGTCGCCAAAAACTAGTTCGCCCAAGAACCGATATCGGCATCGTTACCTTCCCCACCAGCGGCACCATCAACGCCAAAGCTAAAAACATCCAGCTCGCTATGAATGCCAGGAAAAAGATATTGGTAAGGATTGCCCCACGGATCCACTGGTAATTTATCCAAATACCCAGCGCTTTTCCAGTTTGTTGGCACGGGAGAAGACGCCGGTTTGCTGACTAGTGCTTGCAGGCCTTGTTCCGTGGTTGGATAGCGCTGATTATCCAGCTTGTATAATTTTAAGGCCTGCATCACCGAAGCAATATCTTGCTTTGCAGCAATGATCCGCGCTTCATCAGGGCGACCCATAATTTTAGGCACAATCAGTGATGCCAAAATGCCCATAATCACAATCACAATCATCATCTCAATGAGGGTGAAGCCTC
>CAINBI010000061.1 GCA_903846555.1 uncultured Pseudomonadota bacterium | reverse complement strand
TCCATGAAAAAACAGGCTTGAGTGAAAACGGCAAGGCAAATCTAAAACAACATTTATTAACCAGACCGAGTTAAAACAGCGTTCAAACAATCAGATTAAATCTGACTACGTTCAGACTCATTTCTGGATTGGAATATACTATTTTCACCAAAACTGAGACTGTCACTAAAACAACCGTTTTTGTTACAAAAAAGCATGTTCAATTTTCCAGGCAAAACGATCAATGCATAAAAAGCTAATCTATCTATTTGTCAGCTCGCTACTAATAAGCTGTTCATTAAAAAGTGAACAGTTAATTCATGAGCAACATTTGGCAATCGTCGCTCCAGTGGTAACCATTGAGCAAAAAGTTGATCGTGTCACGGGTAGCAATTACTTTGCTTATTGCAGTGATGGCGACTGTCCTGAGCATACAAAAAAAGTGGTTGTTGCAGATAATGCGACTATCGGCAGAATGACTTACGAGACTGAGTTGCCTGCAGTACGGAAAAATGTGGAGATTCTCACGACCAAAACTACTCAAGCTGAACCACTAAAGCTTAGACTGGACACTGAATTTAAATCAATTAAAGAAACCATTCCGTTTGCAGCAGATAGCGAGCGCCTAGGTATCAAAGGTAACGCGGCCGTCACAGCTTTACTGGGCGATGCCATGAAGGCCGATAAAATATATGTACGAGGTCGTACTGATGCTTCCGGCAGCCAATCACAGAATATAATGCTTGCAAAGAAGCGGGCTGCAGAAGTTTCTCAGGCGATGATCAATGCCGGTGTTAGCAAGTCAAAAATTACTCAGTCTTATTGCACAGAGTGCTTTATAGCGGACAATGATAATGTTCAGAATCGTGTGATTAACCGCCGCGTTGATGTTGAAATGCTTATCAAAAAATAATGACCATGTGCACTCTAGGGTTAGAAACTAGACAGCATCTACTTTTATGAATTATGCTGTTTTGGCATACATGGTTGATTACTATTATTAATAGAGGCTCATGGTCTCTGTAATTTCAGTTAGGAGTAATATGCAGTATCAAATGTCTGACAATGCAAATTTTTCTTTCCTTAAAGAAAATCCTTTTGGCTGCAAAACGCCTGTTTTAATACAGGCTTCTACACAGAAAATTCGACAGTATTGGGCTGCAACTGAGCAAGGAAAACGCTTCTTCTCAATGAGTGGTGGCGTAGAAAAGCCATTCAAACTTGAGCGTGCATGCGCATGGATTGCAGCTAACAAAATCATATGGGCGCCGGTAATAGACTTCCGAAGTAACGACCCAACAAAAATTCACTTTTCTGATGGGCGACATACTTTCGTCGCATTAGAACGGTTGAATTACGATTGCATTGAAATAGCAGTTCCGGAAGAACAAGCTTCAACACTATCCGTATTGCTTCAATGTGGCAGTCCGAATCCTACCTAACGTTAGAGCGGGATTGCTGCTAAGCAACCCGCGCCAACCACTCAAATTAACGCTGGCTTCATCATCATGCCGATCACGATCACAAAGTTTTTTGACGCAATCCCGGCCTCCTTATGGGGCGTTGTGGTTGGTTCGTTCTTTTCAATCGCCTGTGTAGCAATCACTAATCGAGCGAGCGACAATCGTCTCCGTGCTCAGTTTGAACATGAGCGCGAATCAAAGACCAAGGATCGTGAAATGGCGCTACGGAAAGAGGTTTTCCTATCTGCAGCAGAGGCAGTTACTGTTGGCATGAATAGCATCAGCCGATTTGCGAATTTCGACATACCCAATGATCAAGTAACGCAGCCGTATGTCGAAAAATCGCCAGCCATTTCCAAGGTGCATGTCATCGCCCATACCGAGACAATTCCTGGTCGCCTTGGGGCTTTGTTTGTCGAGCTATTTGCGAGACGGCACGAACTGATGAACGAGAAAAATGTGATCGCTATCGTCGACAATCAAATCGCGCAATTCGTAAAGGAACGAGACCGCATTCTGGAGATGATAAAACAATATAATATTGAAGGGGTCATTGACCAACGCCGATGGCAAGCGTTACAAGACAATTTCGAGTTCGAGCAAAAGCGAATCAATGATGGCCTGGCGCATCGCGCACAGTATGCTGCTGCGCTTCAACCAAAGCACCTCGAATTTATGCGTCAATGCCTTTCACACACAGAGCAATTAGGTGAGATGTTAATTCCTGTCCTAACTGCTGTACGTCGTGAACTTGAATTGCCTCTTGACGAGGCAGCCTACAGGCAAGCTATGGTGGAGAGCTACGCACAACAAGAGCAAGCCATCGATGGCTTCATTCGTAAGTTCACGCCCAATGCCACGCAAGGTCAGTGAATTTTAGACGTTAACCGCCGATTATGCCTTCACGCCCCATCTTGCCGCTAATCGCTACCTATCGAAGGGAAGCAGAAGCTCAGGCATACGCCGGTCTCTCCCTGGCTGATACAAATCTTCGAAAATAAACATCCGCTCATTGCTCAATTATTTTATGCGGCTCACCCAAAGGCCCGCTAAATTGCACTTGTTGTAAGAAAAGTGTTTTTTTCAGAACTTGCTTTTGAAAGCTGGCTGGCCATACTCATTTTTTTTAGCACGCTAGCTAGTTTGTGTTCTACATCACTCAGCTCATCCAGTAATGCATTAGCATAACCCACTTTCTTTAACTCGGTAATTTCAGCTTTAAGTGGTGCCACCTGCCGTTCAAGTATTTGGCACTGGGATAGATAAATTCTATTGGCATTTTGGGTTTCACGCACCATTGATAAATCGGACGGCAGAAATGATAGGTTTCCTCGATCGGGGCTAATCAAGCGACCGTGTGCATCAACAAACCAGCCATTCCAATCTTTATGTGACAGTCTAAAGTGCACACTTTCATGAACAAGCCTCAGTAATTCAAACGCCATAAATGGGACAGGCTGCTTATCCAACTCCCACAATCTAATTTGCCGATCTGAAACGCGCAAATATGCTGCACACTGACTCTGAGTTATGCAGAGGCAATACTGTCTGAAATGGGAAAACTGCATACCGCTGGGATTCATTTTCTGTGACTGCTGAACCCAAAGCGGATGGTATTCAGGAAAGGTTTCATTGATTTCTTTTGACGTTGGTTCAATGGCCTGCATGTAATATGACCAGAGCGACTCATTATTTGGGTATGGATTGGGTTTCTTCTTGGTGTCTTTTATTTTTTGTTTTCTCATGTGGTTAAACCATCAATTGTTAAAATCGATTGATGATTTTCTTTTAGATTGACTGACACATAAACAAAAAGCCGTCACAAGTGACGGCTTTTTTTACTACTTAGAATTAATGCAACAACTGTTTAGCTAATGCAACTTCAATACTATCACCCGATTGATTTAAGACATCCAAACCAGAATCTGGCATATCGCCAGATGTTGATTGTGATACAGCAATTTTCTTGGCCATGAGTTCCAGGCACTGCATTTGTGCCGAGCCCTCATATCCCAAGAAATACACATCAACATCATTCTGTTGGCCAATACGCCAACTGCGTCGTGATGCTTGTTGCAGCGTATAAACATTGTAGCCGCTTTGCATAAAGACGATGGTTGGGAATTCCAACATATCGAGGCCAGTTTTAACAAGCTCAGGGTTGGTGATAATAATATCTACGCCCCTATCTACTTGGTCAAACAGCCAGTCCTCACGCTTTACAGCTTCAACACTTGCTCTTAATACTGCGACTTTAAAACCTTCTTTTTCAAGAAAGTTTTTAAGCCTGGCTGCGGTGTCTCTGGTGCCAGTATAGGTTGTATATACAAGCACCCGGCGCCCACGCATTTTTTCAGCTTTACATATTTTAAGCAACTCCAACTCTTTTGGCGTTGGACTACTTTCACCAAATATTGCAGGCAAATATGTAAGTTGCGCTTTAGTCCGTGGATGCCTAACAAGCTCATCCCTAAAGCACGTGTCTGGCCATGCAAGCAACACATTTAGAACAACACCTAATAAGCTGGTATCCCCTTTACGTAATGCCTCTTTCAACTCGCCCGTCAACGTATCGCTTAGCGTGCGATACACTTCACGCATTTCATCCGTCATTGGCACTTCTCTAAAATGCTCTTGATATGGTGGCAGTACATCACCACCAATATCTTTGAGCTTCAAAAAAGCCGTGATTGGCAAAATATAACGCATGATACCCATTGGTCCAAAACCCGGACCTTTAGACGTGCGGTGTGCAACATTATTACCACGAGCCGTGCGATGTGATCCGCTGTCGGTTTCCTTAAAAATATCTTTAAGGATGCCATGCTCACGCATAAAGCCCATCGATGCTGTACCCAGTGTATTACGCTCGTTATAGCAAAAACCATCTTCAATCATCATTGATGGATTCAGTCGATGTAACAGATAAAACAGGTCATCAGCATAACCACCCATGAGCGTGCCTGTTAACAGCAAATTCTTGGTACATTTTGCTGCCAGCACGCCCATTGCTTGACCTTGTGCTGAGTTCTCATTTTTATACTCATGACCCTCATCTACAATTAACAAGCCAAAATAGCCTTGCGGTAAGTAACGCTTGATAAACTCGGTCGGCTGGTATCCGCCCTGGCCAAATGAAAACTCTGTGTTGGCCATGGCGCGTTCCATCCTGCGTGCTTGTCTGTCGCTAAAATACAGTTCACCATCTTCGTCCATCAAGTTAATAAACTCATAAACGTTGTCGGATAGCATTCCAGATAACATGTCAGCACCAAACTTATCAAGTAAGGCATGTGCAGTTTTATCGCCGATGGTCGGGATTTGGCATAAGCTTTTGGCTACCAACTCACTATTGCTCAATGGTTGGCCATGCTTGGCCACCAAAGTCCACAAACGTTCGCCACAATCACGCTCTGCTACACGCGAAATTCCATCTTCACCTGCCTGCTTGCGATATACCTTGTGCTGGCATGAGGTGCGTTTCTCATTGAGAATTGCACCTGCCATCAATGCTGAGACAGGATTGCCCTCATCATCATGCAACAATCCACCGCAACTTGGACAAGCGGCATAACGTATCGTGCTGTTATGCTCGCCATCGTTGAGCTGCATTTTTACCAATGATTTTCTGATGGCGAAGGCTGGCTTCCAGTTAAAACCCATGCGCATACGCACACGGCCCATGATAAAGAACTCAGGCACTTGAGGTTTGCTACGCATGGCACGCAACTCTAACAGCTTGCGTAAGGTATCTGGTCCATTGAGTATCCACACACGTGCATCAGGGATTGTCGCTTTGATTTCTCTACGCCACTTATAGACTAAGTGCGGTGGTGAAATTACTAAAGAACGGTTATACCCTTCCTGGTGCATGACTGCCGCTGCCGCAATAGCCATCATCGTCTTACCAGTACCCATTTCGGCATTGATAATCGCGGCTGGCTGATTGTTGTCAATTAACAGCCTAGTAACCGCTTGTACCACATCTTGCTGTGGTTCAAATGGCTTTCTAAGCAAGCCCTGCATCAATTCTTGACGAATTATATTAGGCGACCCATCATAAACTGATGGATTTTGCTGTTGAACTGCCTCCAATAAGCCATGGCCAAAATCAACAATGAACTGGCTCAGTGGTATTATTTCCTCAACAGTTTTTTCTTGCTCATCTAAACGCTCCAATAATGCAGCGTCTTCTTCAGTAAAGTATTCCATCGTGCTCTCCAAAATATAAAAAAAAGGGAGCACGACCCTGAATGGGAAGTAAGCTCCCCATTGGGTTAAATAAAAATTAGACTGCTAATCTAGCTGTGCCATCGATCAAGTGCTTATTCAAACAAGCTCTATTCACCATGTAACGGCCATCAAATACTAAGGTGCGACCATTTTTGTACGTTAATTTCAATTTGTCGCTTGAATGACCATCAATAAACACAAGCGGTTTGTCGAAATTAAGTGTGCCCCCTATTTTCAATGCAGCAATAATTTTTTTACAATCATCTTTGTCTTTAATCTTTTTACGGCATGCTGCGCGCCAGCCTAAGGCATATTCAGATTCCGTTGGAGTTAGCAAATCTAAAATGCGTTTAGGGCAGTTATCTGCACATGGGCCACATGTTTCATCCATGTCTTTATAACAAAAGTTGTTGTAAGTTTCCTTTTCAAAACTTACCAGAATTATTGCCGCCCATACACGTCGAACGCCAGTTTCCTTGTTGATACACTCAACGGCTGCGTAAAATTCAGAGAAATTAACAAAAGCACTATCTAATACTTTGTAAGTATTAGGGCTATCATCGCTCCACTTAAACGCACCGCTATCATTTAGAAAAAAATCAGATACTGATTGACCTTTTGGTTTGTGCGTACATAGCCATCCCATCATGCTCTCCTTAAAATAGAAAGGGAGCACGACCCTGAATGGGAAGTGAACTCCCCATTGGGTTAAAACAACACATCATGAAATCCTAGGGTTTAAACCCCGTCGTTTACAAGGACTGAACGACTTTAAAACAGCGAACCTTACGGGTTCAATCGAGCTGAGGCTGACAGCTAACAGTAAAGCAAAAAGCAGGTACCTTTTTAAAACGCACCCCATGCGCTTAAAAAAAGCCCCTGAGGGCCTTTCTTTTTCAGATCGTCATCGAATACTTACAATCTGTCCATAGCCATCACCAGGTGTAAAATCAATCCCCGTAATGGCTGGAACAAACTTATCCGTAAAAGTTCTTGTTTCTGATACAGCACCGCTATCACTCGTTTCGTGTGTAACAACTAAATCACGTTGCTTAAAGGTGTCACCCTTAATTAGTAGCTTTCTACCTGCCACAGACTCCACTACACCGGATATTTGACCTGCAGCAAGTGCCAAGGCTAAATGCCAGTTAGATAATGCCCGTAACGGCTGCCTAGGTTTGTCATCCATTACAGAAAACATGGTTTTGAATTGCGGCCATAAAGTGCTTCTATTTAATCTTGTTAGCTCAGCTTCAAGCTGCCGGCTATCAATACGAATGGCAGTAAATCGAATATCTGATTCCCTTACTTCAGGAACTAAATATGGCTCTTCTTGCCAATATTCAGGCAATGTAGCGGCATCACCAGCGCCACACAACTCAAGCATTCTTTGGATTTCAGCATCCATACTTTCCGCACGACGTTTCACACCAAAAACAACACATTGCTTAAATTGCTTTTCAGGTGACATAAACACTTTTACTTGCATAAAATTGCGCGCAATCATGCTCGAAAACTCTTTATCCAGCACATAGTACGGAACAATAAGTATCATCACGCCACCAAACTGCAACCAAGGCATCGTTTTACGGTAGAACTGCTTTTCAAGGCGATCTCGTGTTGATTTATCCCCTGTCGCAGCTTTGTCAGAAATAATATCGCCATACGGTGGATTTAAAAACAGCAAGCTTTGACTGCGCGCTGAAATAAATACATCGTTAATGTCGCAGTGTGCAACCTTGTCTAGTAGTGTTTTAGAATGCCAAGCACGCTCTTCATCATACTCAACACCTAATGCGGTAACAGTAGATCCGCACTCGATGAGATGATGCTTAAACTCAGCCAGTGCAGTACCTTCGCCACAACATGGGTCTAGTATGCTTAGATTTGTACCGCTTATATCCAAAGCATTCAGTATTCTGGCCAACGTCATTTCGTCCGTTGGATAATACCCGTTTTTCAAAAAATTATGCGCCAAGCGCGTAAACATTAAAGCCATGATGCTCTCCTAAAAAATCGGGATACCATGCCCTCGTGGGGATGGTATCCCCATGGGGTTAAAATATTTAATACTTGCCAATATTACATATACAACCTGTGCCTTTGTGGGCACTGAGGGGTTTTATATGCTGGCCACTACCTTTAAGTTCCTTGCAAATACGACTAAATTGCTCGTAGTCGCATGGTTGAATCACGAATGCTGCTGCGTCAAAAATTGTTCGCTTAACAAAAACATCAGGCCCGCAAATTTGTTCGGCCGCTTGACCAACTTTTAGTAGCTGATCATGGCTCATGCTGCCCTTCCATATCTTTGCTCAACAAACTGCCTTATTTCGCTTAGTGGCGCTGGCTTAAAGTGCAAATCAAAATCAACACCTATACCAACTAACTCGCTAATAGAAATGTAGCCTAGTTCCGCACACATTAAATCGCCATTGAGAATCGCGTAACCAAATGCTTGCGTCACACCATCTTCAATATCTTTTTCAATAATGTACCAATCAGAACCTCCCATAAAGTAATGCAAGCTCACCAATGGATCAGCGGTTTTACTCGTTTCATACGTTTTAGGCATGGCACTTACTCTACGTGCCATTTCTTGAAATTTTCCTTCAAAAAATGCGCCCTCTTCACCTTTGCAATAATCCAACATTGCCAGATACTGAGAAGTTGATAGAAACGGTCGTAAAATTGATTTAGCAAATCTTGTAATTACCTGCTCATCAGTTTCAGTCAGTGCAACATCTTGCACAAGACTTCTCTTATTAACCAAAGTATCATCCATTTGTTGGCCATCAATACCGATTAAACCTGACTTCACCATGCCTGAAATAATCTCAGTGAACTCAGCATCAATCACCAATTTAGCCGCGCTAATTTTACCTAGCGGCGGATAGTTGGTCGCTGTCATCCAAGTGACACAGATTTCATTATTGGAGTGCATAATTGCAGTTTGCCAATCATCCAATAAAGGCACGGGGGACAACGTCTTGTATAGCGACCATACGCCGCTTAAAACTTGATTGCTCACCTCAGCACTACCCCATGGTTGATTGAGCATTACCCAGCCTGACTTTGTGGCTTTGCAGGGCTTAATCAATACAGGATCGTAAATCCAAAGGTGTGTTAAATTTCCAAATAGATTGTCTTTAGGAAACCGTCCGCTATAAACTTCAAAGCGATCTGGGTTACCTACATGCACGGTATGTGGCGTTTCGGCACGCTCATTACAGTTACGTAAAGAGAAGCTGGAAATACCACCACTATTTGGCTTTAATTGCATGGCCGCTTTAAACTGCTGGATCGCAGTATCACGGCCATAGACTGAAAGAAACATTAATTCACCTGACTCATTGCGCAGACAAGCGTCCACAAACAAATCGGCCAATTCAACGACTTTGTAAAGCATTATGCTCTCCTTAAAATAAAAAGGGAGCATGCCCCGATTGGGAGATGAACTCCCCAATGGGTTAACGCTAAACATGTAATCCTAGTCTTACGACCGTCGTTTACAAGGACTGAACGACTTTAAAAGGCAACACTTACGGTGTTGATCGAGCTGAAACTGACAGCTAACAGTGAAAACTGGGTTTTCTGAAAAATGCGGTCGCCACACTTTTTAGAAAACCCACTCAATGAGTGACGTTTTCTTAATGCTAAAGTAACTCTTTTAAAAGCCGCCTTGTTTCATCAGGTATATCTTCTTTCATGAGCTCGCCACGCTCTAAGCTTAGAATTAAATCTACCATTATTTGTTCAGCTTCTTTTATACTCATATTATCCTCCCCGGGTGTGGTTTTTCTGGTGAATCATGCCATGGTTGATTGATTCCGCACGGTTTATAAAGTGCAGCACCAAATAAACCATTTTCATCCATCACGTTACCAACTATCCACGGACTCCAAAATTTAACTTCAGCTTTGACAACAAACGCATTAAGTTCAGCTTCTGAGTCAGATCTTACTTCTAACAAATCAAAACCAGGTCTTTTACTTGCATCCCAAGGATGGCCATAATTGCGAGTGACATGATTCTCTATCATTATTCGCCATCCTTTTTAGCCCATGATTGAGTAATTGCGTCAAACTGATAACCATGCGCCTTTAGAACATCACGTTGCTGACGGAATAAAGCTCTATCTACAGTTGGATCAAGCTTCACCGGTAGATGATTAGCTAACTGATAAACCAACTCAACACCGACGATAGGCGCTAAGTTTTCATAGTCTTTAGCAACATCATTGGTCAGCTTATATTCTTCAGTGACCTCTGCTTTAGTATCTGTAATGTTTACAGAGTCAAAATTGGCTTTATTATCACCAGTGGATTCAGCTACCATACCCTCACTTACTGGATCAGGCTCAGGCATCGTATTATCCACCTCACCTTCATCGGCTGTATCAAGTCTAATATCCGTGACTTTAGCCCGAATATCTGTCGTTGATTTACCACGCCAAACATACGAAGTTAAATAAAAACGCTCGATGACAAATTCACCCTCATAGCGTCCTTCCTCAAATTGATCAAGAATGGATTCTTTGACTTTGAACTCACCGATCGATGTGTTTAGATCACCAGTACAAAACTTACCATTTGCGCCAGAAATCTGCTTTACGGTTAATACACCGTTGATTGTTATCATACTGCTCTCCTAAAAAATAAAGGGAGCAATCCACAAAGGGATTGGCATCCCCAGTGGGTTAAAGTTAAACATTAAATCCTAGAGATTACTCTCCGTCGTTTACAAGGACTGAACGACATTAAAAGGCAACACTTTCGGTGTTAAACGAGCTGAAACTGACAGCTAACAGTGAAAACAAAAAACTAACTTTCTAAAAAACACAATTCATGATGTACTTTAGAAAGTTCCCAGGGCAAAGCCCTAGGAACTAAATAGCCTGCACCCATCCAATGGTATTAGATAGTGACGCGTAATAGGCGAACAAACGCGAATTTAGCGGCATCGCCGCAAACGGCATGGAAGTCTAGGTCTCCACAACCCATAGATTCAACTTAAAGTGTAACGAGAGTTGAACCCAGTGATATTTGTCCGTCTGGCAGAAAAATATCACTGGGTTCTGAATAGGGAAGACAAACTTTCGGTCTGTCTCGGGATTGAGAACAAGGATCACGACTCCCGTTCAATTGCACCATTGAATCACCCACGAGGCAAATTCATTCCAGTATGAATGGCTGAGCTGGACATAAAGCAACACTTACGGTGTCAAACGCGCTAACTTAGCGAACGAGAAATCCATATAAATACTTACCAAAATATTATGCTTTGGTAAGCATTCATGATGAATGCCAATCCTCCTTCAATTTACCATCATCTTGCTTGTTAGTTTAAGCTGGATGCTGGATAAACGTAACATGTCTTGTGCATTAAGTACCTTTTTTAGACGTGCCTGGCAATGAAACCAATGCGCATCTTCAAAAGCTATGTCAGCACTCGCCATGGTTTGAAGAAAGTTTTGTGAAATTTTTGATTGCATGATTCTCTCCTTGGTTTATTTGGGGATTTCACTTATAGGTTGACCCATAAGTGAAATCCCCAAAGGAGATTTCAAAAAAACGAACTCGACTTAAGCTTGTTCAGCTTGATCTTGCTCTTGTTGAGATTCAGCAGATTGATTCATATTTTCTTGTTTAGCAGGTTCTGTAGCATTAGATGCAACAGAATTACTTGGCAATGAAATACGAACACCATCTACAAAAACTGTTTTTATATCAGTAAAAGCACCAGTAAACACAGCACCTTTATCACCAACTTTATTGTTACCCATATCTTTGCTATATATAAACTCAGATTTTTTGAGTTCAGATATTTTAAAGCGGCCAATAATTGCAGCGTCTTTTTCGCTAAAGTCTTGCAAATGTTTGACATCGCCGACTAAGTGTTCTGCAACATCACAACTAAAACGGGTTGATTCAGGTTTAACACCTAAATGCTGATTATATTCACCACGTAAAGCTGCAATACTACAAGTCATCGCGCCAGTAACGAATGATTTGATGTTATTCAAATATCCGAAACCAAAAGTACCAATTTCACGAGTATCGTTGACTGGTAACTCTTCAAACACGCTGCCATTTACTGAAACATTAACAATGTCCAATAAACGACCCTTAGCCATAAATGTTGGCGCGCGTTTAAAATTACCCAGGTGTGCGCGTTGTAGAATTACCCAGAGTGAAGGCCGTCTAAAAATGACGAGCCTGTTGATAAGTGTATCGCATTTATGCGGAAGAAGTTGCGTGTTGAAGTGCTTTTAGGAGG
>CAINBI010000060.1 GCA_903846555.1 uncultured Pseudomonadota bacterium | reverse complement strand
TCCATGAAAAAACAGGCTTGAGTGAAAACGGCAAGGCAAATCTAAAACAACATTTATTAACCAGACCGAGTTAAAACAGCGTTCAAACAATCAGATTAAATCTGACTACGTTCAGACTCATTTCTGGATTGGAATATACTTAGCTAACGTGTAATTTCCAAAGTATTACTCGATGTTGCAAACGTTGCTTAAAAAACCATCATAAAAAGTTCTGGGCAGTTAAGCAATAAACGCTATAATTCGCGCTTGTTGTTAGGTGCCAAGTTTGTTTTCTACAAACAAGGTGAAACTGGGAAATAGGTGCGTGACCACTTTAATTATTTAAAGTTTAACTAGTCCTATGCTGCCCCCGCAACGGTAAGTGAGTTTTTGATTTATTCAAATAGTTTTGCAATATGCCACTGAGTTCAAGCCTAGAAAAGGCGAGATTTGGGAAGGCGCAAAACAATAGGCTAAAAAACCTAACACTCACAAGCCCGGAGACCGGCCTGAAAACATCGCCTTACTTTAAGGCACGCTAGGAAATACTGCGGGTGGCAGTAAACAAAGGCTGCGCCATTTTCGTCTATTGCTAGACCGCGCTTTCTTTATTTATTTTTCATTCTGTCAGTGCTTCCTAGTTTAAAAAATCTACATGCGGGGCCGCATGTTATTTAGGGAAATGCAATGAAAAAATCCACCATTGCCAGCCTGATGGGCCTGGCTTTTACTTCACAGGCTTTTGCGGTTGAGAATATTAATTTGGACGATGTAACCGTGAGTGCAAGCCGCTTTGAACACAGAGAGTTTGAAACCACTTACGCCTCAGAAATTCACACAGCGAAACAGATTGAAGCCTCAGGGGCAGCAACGCTTTATGATTTTTTAGCGCAACAAACTTCACTTAATATTTTGCCAAATATTGGCAACAAAGCAACGCCATCTATCAACTTACGTGGCTTTGGAGGTGAAAATGGCTATCAGAATGTTGTGATTACGGTGGATGGTCAGCGTCTGAATAATATTGACATGCAACCTCAATTGCTTGGGGCAATTCCATTGGAAAATATTGAGCGCATAGAAATTAGCAAGGGCAGTAGCTCTGTTATTTACGGTGATGGCGCAACGGCTGGGTCAATTCAAATTATGACTAAAAATAAAACTGGCGTGACCGTGAGCACTTCATTTGGTAGCTTCGGGCAACAAAATCACGCCATAAATGCGGGAATTTCAGAACGATTTTTCGATTTATCTGCCAGTTTGGCACATGATAGCTATGATGGTTTTAGCCAAAAAGACACTGAAGGCCACAAAGATTCATTTACCAGCGATACGCAAAACGTTAAATTAAAAATCAAGCCAGCTGATTTTGTACGAATTTTTGCAGAAGCCACTAACTCACACAATGATATTCGCTATATCAATCCTTTAACGAAAGCACAGTTTGATGCAGACCCATCGCAAAATGGCGGTGCAGCTTATTCACATCAAGGCTTTGACACCAAACAATGGCGATTAGGGGTTGAGTACGACATTACCTCAAGCCTTAAATTTGCAGCATCTCACTTTCAAGAAGACAAGTTGTCGGAGTTCGTTAATTACGGATCAAAATCTTTTTATGACTATGAATCAAACGAAATTTCCTTACGATATTTAGGGGATGCCTTTAATGTAATTGGGGGTTTACAGACTTTTTCTGGTGCGCGAAAAGGCGATACAAACGTAACCAACAAAGATAACAAAGCCTTATTTTTACAAACTGAATATCATCCAGATTGGTTTTCAAATGCGCTCACACTTTCAGTCGGCGCACGTAATGAAACAGTGGAGTATCGTTATGCACCAACGAAAGGTGCGCAGCTCAATGCTTCTGAAAACTTAAATGCTTGGGATGTGGGGGCCAATTATCGCTTGAATCCTGAATTAACCGGGTTTGCAAACTACAATCAAGGATTTCAAGCACCTGATATTGACCGGTTTTTTAACTTTGGCGGCGGATTTAACGGCTTTATTAACCCAGCTAAAACGAAAACAATTAATGTTGGTTTAAACCATATCATTGCAAACAACCGTTTTAAAGCGACGGTTTTTCAGACGCGCTTAAATAATGAAATTTATTATTTTCAAGACAATTTAAATTTCATTTATCGCAATACAAATATCGATAAATCCCATAAGTACGGTCTTGAATTACAAGACTATTACAAATTTAACGACCAATTAAGTACCTCGCTAATTTACAACTATACCCGTGCAATCATTGACCAAGAAAATGACGGCGCAGGCGCTTTTAATGGTAAAAATTTACCAGGTGTCCCTAAACATAGTCTGGTTGCAAACTTAAATTATCAGTTTGTTAATCATGTTAGCTTAAACGTTAACCAAACTTGGCGTTCAGCCGCGTTTGCCTTCAATGATTTTGCGAATAACTTTACTCAAAAACAAGCGCAGTATCAAACCACCAACGTTGCGCTTAATTATCAGTACAAAAAAATGAATTTCTTTACCTCGGTTAACAACTTGTTTGCCCATGAAAACGCTATCCAAGTCGCTGATGATGCAATGTACCCAGTTGATTTTGTACGGACCTTGCGCGTTGGAATAAAGGTGGATTTTTAAAAAAATGTTATGATAACAACCACGAAATCGGAGAAATTTATGAATACGTCACAAACAGCTAAACAGTTTTCCATTGCAGCCGCAATCGCTCTCTTAATGCTACTCACACGCGGTAGCCATGTTTTAACCAGCGTAGCCTTGCCAGATGCAAGTTTGGCCTTATTGTTAATCGGTGGCATGTATTTAAGAAAAACGGCTTGGTTTGGCTTATTTGTTGCGCTTGCTACTGCGATTGATTTTGGGGCTGCCGCTGTTGATAGCTTGCAAGGTTTTTGTTTAACGGCTGGCTACTGGGGCATGTTGCCAACTTACGCGGTGATGTGGTTGGCTGGCTTTTGGTTAAGCAAGCAAACGAATAGTTTTGACGCGCTTAAATATACAGTGGTGAGCGTGTTGGCTACATTGTTAGCGTTTGTTATTTCAACACAAAGTTATTACTTGTTTTCTGGTCGCTTTCCAGCCGAGGGCGTTGTCGAATCATTGCAACATGGTTGGGAATATTTACCTAGTTATATGGGCTTTACCGCGTTGTACTTAGTGGCGTTTTGGGCTTTAGCTAAAACCTTGCCTAAACTTAATTTAGCGGTTAAAACTTCATCAGGCACGGCGGCATAATGACTTAGCCGTACTTTATTAAAATCATATTTAAGCCGCGTTAGATTGCAACTCCAACGCGGTTTTTTTATGGGAACTCCGCTCTCAATATAATGGCTACCGCAATTGACTGAATCTAAAAATGAGCGCCATTTAGCCCGTATGCAACACAAAAAAACGGTGGTTGATGCTGGCATTAACGCGGCTCAGGATACTCGCGGAGTATTGCTAATTAACACTGGCAACGGCAAAGGTAAATCTACCGCCGCCTTTGGTTTACTTGCACGCGCATTAGGCCACGGCATGAACGCGGTGCTGGTGCAGTTTATCAAAGGCCGTTCTGACACTGTGCGTGCGGGCAAGGCGGACAAAAGCCTTATTCTTAACGAATTCTGTGCAGTCTGCGGTTATCACCGCAAGTACGCATTACGCTTATCCCCCTGTGTCAGGCTACTTGTCACAAAGCTGTATAAACTACATTGCTATTTCATATGTACTTCAGTAGTAGTTTTAATATGTTGCATATTCTCATACCAACTGAGCAGCGATTCTCATGAGCACTGACCATTAATTAAAAGCTATGCATATTTTTTAACGGCAGCTTTGTAGCAAGCTGATTTATAGGTCAAAGGGCAAATAATGACCCATAGGAAACATTCGCCACCCAACAAAAAACACCCGAAGGTGCCTAGGTTAATCCTATGCTACTAAGTACTAGATCTTGCCGTTCAGATTAAAGCCCAATCATGTAACTAAAATATGCCGTGGTTGACCCAGTACTTTGGAATGGCAGTTGTTGATAAAAGACATCCCCTGAAATGCGTTGTGTTTTGGACACAGCATAATAAGCACCAGCAGAAGCCACTAAACGAGTATGTTTAATACTGTCGTTGAAGTTCTCTGGAGTCAGCCCGCTAATGTTTGATGATGTCGCTGAGTATTGGTCAACACTATGTTCTAGGTCATGTTCTATACCGAAGCTTGCTGTGAGCGTGGCTTTAGGTGTCAGCGCATGGTTTAACTTTAATCCGACCAATGCGGTGGTTGAGCGGTCTTTGAGTGCAGCGTAGGCTAATGGTGTTGAAACACCTGTTTCTGTATAAGCATCTTGCTTGATGGTGGTTTGACGTAAGGCAAGATAAGGACGAAGGGTTGTTTTATCTTGGTTAGTACGGAAGGCATAACTTAATTCACCGACATAGCTTTGGGTATTAAGATTAGTAGCACCAGTACCTGCTTCTGAAGTGCCTATCACATCACGGGTAGTGTTCACATCTTTATCTTGATAAGCATTCGCTACTTTTACTTGAACGCCTAAACCATCAGCATTTTGATTCCATACGGCAAATATACCCATCAAAGGATTCTTGTTAGATACCTTGATACCCGTAGGTGTGTTGTTGCTGACATTTTGGTCTAAGAAACCACCAATGCGGATGTTAGGTGTGGC